>NZ_DJAS01000017.1:0-280713 GCF_002429765.1 Sphingobacterium sp. UBA5996 | reverse complement strand
GATTTTGGTAATCGTTTTGGACGCTAGTGATTTGAAATAGAAAAAGGTCCAAATTTATAATGGCATTACGCATAAAGTTAAACCTTTGCGGTTTTAAACTTCTTCTTTTGCTTACAGTCTTTAGCTGTTCAACAAAGAAGAATTATAATGACTGGGTTGATATAGACCAAAACAACTGCAGCAGCTATAGCCAACGAGGTAAAGGTTATACAGATGATGAGATATCGCCTTTAATAAAAGGCAATGTGAGCATGTGCCATAATAATGAAAATGTTCCTTCTGCTAGAGTTTTTTTTTCTTAGTTCAGAAAGTGATACTATTGGTACAGCCATAACCGCTAAAAATGGGGATTTCTCGCTAATAGTTCAACCCGAGGGATTGCTCTATGGGAAAATTATAGTAGATACATTTGGAACAGGGATGACTATCGAGCATGTTTACATTGCGCCAAATTTTAAAACCTACTTCTTAGATATAAAATTACCAAGGCAGCCCATGTATATTAATGAAGTAGGTTCAAAAAAGGACCAAAAAAAGTTAAGAAAAGAAGTTGAAAAAGCAAATAGAAAACATAAATAAGCGTTATAATCTGATCTGGGAAGTTAAAGTTTCGGTCTTTCTTTTGATCTTTTGTTTCTCATCCTGTTCCGTCATCAAATCCAAAACAGAAAACAATACAATATTGGGCGGGTACGAAGCTTGTAGCTATTTAAACGATTCGCAAGATTCTGTAACGATTTCAGGCATTGTCACTGAAGCTAAGACGAAAAGAAAGGTACCCAATGCCGAGATACGATTTTTAGACTCTGAAGGAAATACGCTCAAAAAAGTATCTTCAGACGCAGATGGATCATTCAATACCAAACTGGCAAAAATCACAAAATTTGGAAGTATCGAAATTGATGGAAATAGTGCTGGTTTTCTCACTATAGCAAACAGAGACTTTGGTATTTTTGTCAATAATACTAAGATAAAAGCTAGACTATTCAAGTACGATTATTCTGCAATGGAACAAGAATTTTACAGGAAAGAAGATCGAGACCAGCTAAAGCAAGAGATAGAAGAAATGAAAAAACAAAAGAGGTAATTGTAGCGTCTAATGCAAAGTGTATAGCGTGTAAGACACTATTAATTAAAATAGCCACCTAGCTCATTTACTAGGTGGCCTTAGAGATTCTTAAAGACAATTGACCAGTTATCAGTTTTGCAAATTTGGATTATTATTCAGCTCGTTTAGAGGGATTGGAAATAAAAAATATTTGCTATTTGGAGATAAGCTGGAGCCATCCGGAAACTTGAGAATATAGTGTCCCATTACAGCTACAGTCTTGCCGGCGTCATCCACGAAGGTCTCATTGGCTTCGCGACGTACGGGCGCCGTCTGCGTCCGAAGAATATCGTAAAGACGGAAACCTTCACCCCATAGTTCTTTACGGCGCTCCAATAAAACTTCCTGTACCACCTTTGCCTTATCGAAATTTGCAGCATCAAGATCTTGCAAGGTCCGTTTACGTCTTAATTCATTTAAGAGGTCTATAGCACCTTTTACATCGTCCAGGCGAGCTCGACTCTCGGCTTCAATAAGCAGCTGTTCCGATGATCGCATTAGAACGATATGTCCATCACGGTTAGGGTGTTTATTTCTAAACTTACGGTAACGATAGGAGCGATAGATCGCCTCAGCAGGTTGCTTGGCAATCTCAAAAAGCGATTTACGCACATCACCAGCTGTAAATAAGCTGATAAAATTGGGGTCGGGAATAATGCTATTATAACCAAAATAGAGGTTAACACCTTTGGCATCTGTCGCGTAGGGAGTTGTCTCAATATAGGCTAAGTAAGAAGCTCCACCCAAATTTTGGGTAGCGGTCTGTGGATGTCCCCAGATCCACTCCGGATTACTGACATCATTAAATCCTTCCTTGTACTGCTCTGCTGTCATAATCGGATAACCGGTACGTGCTTTTGCTGCATAATCACGTGCTTGAACCCAATTCTCCTGTGTCAAATATGTTCTGGCCAGTAGACCGTAAACGACATTAAGGTCGAGTCTATTCTTCACTTTTCGTTTGAAACCTACCAATAATTTTTCGGCTTCTTTCAAATCAGAAATGACCTGCTCATAAACTTCTTTTACTGTTGCCAAGGGTCTAGGAACCGTTGTTGGTGTTGTCGGTTCGATATAAATCGGTATTGCCCTGGCATTGGGGTCTTTCACATAGGTAAACTGGTACTGACGTACGAGATTGAGATAATTCAGACCCCTCAAGGCATAAGCTTGCCCTTTTAAGTATTTTAGGGTTTCTTTACTGTTATCGTCAATTTTAATATTGGCAATCAGATTATTGGCATGGTCAATAGATTTATATTGCAAGGTCCAAAAGAAAAGCGCCCGGCGGGTGGTGTTGTCAAATGGGTCTTTATAGGGATAAGAGTCCCGAAAACCATAGCGGCCATCCCGTGCTATAGCGTCCTCTCCCATCACTTCATGTGTGAGGAAGATGGTCGGGAGGCCAGGATTGTCTTGAGAAGTGCTATTTTCCATCAAAAAACGGATTGATCCGTTGATAAAGGCATCAATATTATTCTCGGAAGAAAATACTTCGGGAGTTGTAATCTGGGTTGCGGGAGCAGTCTCGAAGAAACTGTCACGGCAGGATGAGAGTGCCAATAAAGGGAAAATAATGGTGATATATTTTAATTTCATGGTAAATTAAATAGGAGTGTTAAAACGAAACATTTAGGACGAGGGCGTATGACTTCTGTGCCGGGTAGCGATAGTAGGTAACCCCTCCTACCGTTTGCTCGGGGTCTAGGCCCTGAGTTCCATAGAAGGTCAATAGGTTTTCACCTACAAAACGTATCCGGACATCGGAAAGAGACCATTTTGAAACGAGATTACGCGGAATTGTATAGCTTAAGCTTAAATTCTTTAGGCGTCCATAGCTTGCACTCCGTAGAAAACGTGTAGAGGGTATACTATTCCAGGAATCGGTCACATAAGACAATCGGGGGAAATCGGTCTCTCTATTTTCGGGCGTCCATCTATTAAGGGCCTCCTTGGACCAGCTTCGTCCCGGAGCTGACCCCACATGCATTATCATGGGCTGATCACCATCAAAGATTTTCCCTCCCAAACTATAAGAAAATAGGAAAGATAAATCTATTCCTTTATAACTAAAGTTGTTACTAATACCTCCATAAAGATTAGGCAATGAACTTCCTTCAAAATAAAATGACGCTTCATTTTGATTCGCTGTCGTCGTGCGCCCGGTTATATTTCCTGATGCATCTTTTACATCCTTATACCAGGTTGCCTTGCCAGTCTCCGGATCTACTCCGGCCCATTCCTTGATATAAAAGTCGTAGATGGAACCTCCTTCAACCATTTTTTTCGTGTTACCATATTGCCCAATGGATCCAGTGAGAATTTCTTTTTGTGGGAGTTTGGTGATTTTATTTTTGTAGTGTCCCACATTTGCCGTAATAGACCATCTGAAATCTTTGTTTCGAATAGGTACGCCTGTAATTTGTCCATCAATTCCACGATTGCTCAGTGAACCGATATTAGCATCGATTCCGCTATAACCCGTAGATGGCGAAAGAGGCTTTTGGAAAAGCAGGTCTTTTGACTGCCGATCATAGACATCAATCTGTGCTACCAACCGATTGTTGAATAAAGCGATATCAGCACCAATGTTGAGATTAAGATTTGTCTCCCATTTTAAGTCAGGCGTGGGCAAATCGGAAGGCAAAAGCCCCAGATTGTCCAAACTGTTATAAATAGAATAAAACCCTCCGTAGGCATAATTACCAACTTTATCATTTCCCTGAGCTCCATAACTAGCCCGTAGATTCAGGTTGTTAATCGTACTGATTTCTTTCAGGAAAGATTCCTTTTTCACGTTCCAGGCCGCACCGACAGACCAGAAATTACCCCATCGTGATTGCTTACTAAACCGGGATGAACCGTCTCTACGGTAGCTCGTTGAAAAATGGTAGCGGTCCAGGTAATCGTAATTTACCTGCCCTAACCAGCTCGCTAGCTTGTAATCGGAAGAAGTCCCGTTAAATACACCACTCAGCGTTCCTGCGGAAGGCTCCGTTTTACCGAGCACTTGGAAGCCTGTGCGGCTACCCGATAGCGAAGAAACTCCTTCCACATAGATTTCGGGACCGACCAAAGCACTAAGGTTATGCTTATTACCAAAGATAGTTGTATAGTTTAGAAAGCTATTGACCGTATAGTTGAGTGTACGGCTCGAACTTCGGTTCGCGGATCCAGCTCCATCTGTAAGGACACCTGTACTATAGTACGAATGCGAATAGGTATGTGAACTCGTGTTTCGGTAGTCGATATTAGCAGAGGTCTTCAGGAACAAATTGTCCGCAAATGATATTTTGATATTGGTCCCCAACAAAACTGACTCATTGTTGGTACCGGAAATTGCATTTTCAGCGCTACCTAAAATATTCGAACCACTCGCAGCTGTGGTTGGGCGCCATAACCCATAGTCCCAGATCTTATTGCCCTGTTCATCCAGCACATAACTCCCATCAGGATTGCGCTGATAGACGGGATAAAGATCAGACACTAAACGCTGAAAGTTAGCGAAGTTGCCGGTATTGCTATCGCTCTGCGTGGGCGCACGTTGAAAGCCTGATGACAAGGCAACATTCCCACCAACTTCAAACCAATTATTGACCTTTGATTGTATATTTGTGCGAAAATTATACCTCTTAAAATCAGCCGTACGAATCCAGCCTTGTTCATTGAGGTAACCGGCAGAAAGATAATAACGTGTACTTGCCCCACCTCCACTCAGACTAAGGTCATACTGCTGGCGAATCCCCCTTCGGGAAATTGCTTTTCCCCAGTTATCGTTCCAGAGTGGTGTTGCTCCGGCAACCAGCTTTCCATCAAGCCCTACAGGCTTTGGATAGTTTGGGCCAAAGATGTTTACTTTAAGCGCTCCATCCACTAGATAATCTGTAGCATACTGGGCAGCATTGCTGGCTGATTTCCCTTGATCGAGCTGTGTATTACGGATTGCTTCCCATTGCAGTTCGTAATACTCCTGCTGGGATAGGTATTCATAATCTTTCACTGCCCTGCCCGTATAACCGTAGTTGGCCGAAAAATTAACGGTAGTCTTACTGTTCAGTTCCCCAGATTTTGTCGTGATCACGATAACTCCATTTGCACCACGCGAGCCATATAGTGCGCTTGCTGTCGCATCTTTTAAGACCGAAATTGAAAGGATATCCTTTGGATTAAGACTATTGGGATTGGCTCCGGGTGTACCATCTACAACATAAAGTGGCGCTGTTGATGCGTTTACAGAGCCTATCCCCCTGACAAATAGTTCGGCGTCACTCCCGGGCTGACCTGCTGCGGCAATGGACTGTAGTCCGGGGACTGTCCCCTGCAACGCTTTCCCTATCGTTGTAATCTGTAAATTGTCCAATTCTTTACCACTTACCGTAGCGACAGACCCAGTGTAACTTGATTTTTTAGCGGTAGTATACCCCACAACGACGGTTTCTTCAAGCGTATGATCCACAGGTTCAAGTTCAATAACCACTGGTGAGTGATCTATGACCAAGGTCCGACTCGCATACCCCACGAAGGAAATCGTAACCGTAAAGGGCAATTTTTGACCGGTTACAAATTGAAATTTCCCAAATTTATCAGTGGTTACATGATGGGTTACATCCTTTAGACTTAAGGTGGCACCAGAAAGAGGCTTTCCGCTGACAGCGTCCTGGACAACGCCACTAAGTACAGCATTTATAATCGATTTTGTTTGCTCCTGTGCGAGGGAAGGTACGACAACGCCGCTCCCTGCAAATG
The DNA here is from genome assembly GCF_002429765.1 of Sphingobacterium sp. UBA5996. NCBI lineage: Bacteria > Pseudomonadati > Bacteroidota > Sphingobacteriia > Sphingobacteriales > Sphingobacteriaceae > Sphingobacterium > Sphingobacterium sp. UBA5996. The sequence continues at coordinate 274,859 of NZ_DJAS01000017.1, read as the reverse complement.
AAAGAAGCAAATAAAACAAGCTTGATTTTCTCATTGTTTTTCTGTTTGATGTTTTTTGATTTTTCTTTACTCGCCGTAGATTTCCTTTAATTTCTGCAATAGGGCATCACCTTTAATATTTCGGGCGACAATAGTCCCATGCTCATCGATAAGAAGGTTGCTCGGGATAAAGCGGACACCATACAAGGCTGCAGCTTCCGTATCCCAGAATGAAAGATCAGAAACCTGAGTCCAATCCAATCCATCGTCTTTAATAGCTTTTAACCAGTCTGCTTTTTTCTTATCCAGTGATACGCCGAATACATTAAATCCCCGGCCTTTATATTTGTGGAAAGCGGCTACAATATTGGGATTTTCCCGACGGCAAGGACCACACCAGGCCGCCCAAAAATCAAGTAGCACATATCCTTTACCAAGATGATCACTGAATCGTATTTTATTTCCATCGGGATCTGTAGACACAAAATCTAAAGCTTTGTTGCCTGGCAAAACGGCACGCTGTTTTAGGATCAAATCGTTCAAGATCCGCACATATTGTGTCTGTTGTAATGATTTATCCAGCAATTTTATATGCTCTTCAAGTTCATCCGGCGACAGATTATAAGAATAGTTGCGGAACAATGCATATGCCGCTACAATAGATTTGGGATCCGCTTCAATAAACTGCTTGGCGGTATACTTACGTTGCTCTTTATTTGCACGCTCAAAATAAGCTTGGGCTTTTGATCCTTTCACCGTAGCATGACCGGTATTTTCTCCAGACTCGATGAGTACTTCAATTGGAGCATCCTCCAAAAAAAGCTGGACAGGGTAGCTTTCTTCACTCAACTTCAGTCCATAGAGTTCAGGCAACTGCACTTTAGTTCCGAAACTAAATTGACCGTTATTGACTGAAGCTGAATCAATCGTCCTAAATACTTTATTATCGTATTTTTGCAGATATATTTTACCTTCCTTCAATCCTGCTATTTTTCCTGTTAAACGTAGTGCTGCTACTTTTTGGGCCGATGCCTGGGTAATAAGAAACAGCATCGAAACTGTAAATAATGTCAGTTTACTTTTCATCTATTTAAATTTTTTAGGAGTTTTTATTTTCATTGATATAAATGAGATCGTTTATCTTCTTATCCCAAATTGGAGAACCTGCCCAAGCAAGACGGCATTAAAAAAACTGCGGGCATTGCCAAAGGAAATACCCCGGAATAAGGGATCGTCAACAAAATATACAATGCGTCCATTCCCACTATTTTCGACGAGAATGCTGGCTGTACCTGTAATTCTCTTCTGGTTTTCGGCCGATGCGTAACCATTTAATAAGGGAGATTTGCTATAAATTGCAACATTATTGTAGGCTTGGTCACCAAGCTCAACAAAGAGAGCGTGGTTGCGATAAACAGGCTTTGTTTTCTGGGTGTAACCGTAACCGATGGGATGGCTTCTGTCAATTTCAGTGCTAAAATAGGTTCCACCAATACGCTTTGTTCCCTCCCTACCTTGAGCGGAAGCATAATCAAAGCGTTCTTTTGTTTTCGCTGTTTTTTCCTCTTTGGGCGAGTCACTACCACTCCTCCCGTCCAGAAATTTGAAAGAAGCAATTTTCTGTTCTGCAAGCCATTGTCCGGTACGTCCAAAAGCAATTAATGTTCCTCCATTTTTTACCCAGGTTCGGATGCGCTCAATAGCTACCGAATCCAGTCCAGTATACTCACCGCTGACCAAAACAAGTACTTGATATTCCTCGAGGTTTACACGATTAAATTGATCCATATTTAACCGTAAAATAGGCTGTTCCAATTGGCGCTCAAATGTATACCACACTTCACCGGCCTCATAGGCACTGATCCCACTTCCAGTCAGAAGTAATGCATTTTGAGGCGCTAGGCTGTTAAATCCACTGCTTCCGAGATCTATTCCCTTCCCGCTGTATCCCGTGGAAGCAGATGTAATGGTGATATTTCCTCTTTTATTCAATTTCTGCAAGAAATCAAATAATTCATCCGCTGAGATGGGCTGGCCATGTATGGGAATCAACAGGCTACCATAATCAAACCCAATAGTCTTGCCCTGATCAGACAGTTCAAAAGGACTGCTAGCAGACTTCACAAAGATGCCGCGCTGTAACAATTGCGATAACAACCAAGCTGCTCCCTCCTGTCGCCAGTCTACGAGATACGCATAATTGCTTCTTGTCAATGCAACAGCAGGTGTATTGATGGAAGAAATCTGATCCATCTCTCCGTTGTCTAATGCTTCTTTTAGCCCTACATAAGAAAAACCATAGAGATAGGCAATGGAATTGCCCGACCCATCGTAAAAAACGCTATCCACATACGTTTTTGTTTCATCAAAAATGACTTTGACCAGCCGATAGTTCGCCTGTGAGGTCGGAATAATAATTGAAGTACCTTTTTCAAAATCTTTACCATCAACCTTACGGTCACGTTTGTTCGTTATGTAACGGATTTGATGTCTGGCAAGAAGTTCTTTAAAATGTACCGCTGTGTTATTATTATATTTTAGATCCACCAAATAACCTTTGACCGGATCTTTTTGGGCCAATTCTAGAGCGGACTGGAAGAATTTCAATTGATTTTCTAAAAGCGCAGCACGATGATCAATAGATGCGCTAATGCTCGCCAAAGCTATTCTGAAGTGATTTCGGATAGCAAAGGGATAAGTTAGATCGCCATTGTTTGTACGCTGAAAGAGACCTCGCGGACTTGCCTGCTCAAAGAGAATTCCGATGCTTCCGGCATGATCAGGATAGGTAGATCCATAAGTTGGATTGATATTGTCAAATTGTTCTTTGGTGAAATATAAAGATCCAATTTCATCCAAAGCATTCGCATAGTAAGCAGCGAATTTTTGATTTAGTTGATAGGTACTTTTAGGTACTAAGGGAGATTCTTGTGCCGCTGGCTTTGTGGGCTCAAAAAAGAAAGAAGATGCTGCTCCCATCTCATGAAAGTCTCCCTGAAAATGGGGTAACCAGTATTGAAAATAACTGACGCGCGCTTTACTTTCAGGATTTACCTGATTGATCCAATCGCGGTTTAAGTCAAACAAATAGTGATTTGTCCGGCCCCCGGGCCAAGCTTCGTTGTGCTCTCTATCCAGGGAGCTTCCGTTTGGTGGATATGTTGCATTGGCATTTACCCAATTGACATAGCGATCATAACCATCAGGATTACGGACCGGATCTATAAAAAATATTCCGTTTGCAAGTGATTTAGCAACGACAGGATCTTGGGACGCTGCCAAGTAATAAGCAGTTAAAATTGAGGCTTCAGCAGCGGAGGTTTCGTTACCATGAACACTGAAACCCAAAAACACCAATGCGGGCTGTGCCTCCTTAGACACTACTATCCGGTTCGCTTTTGCGTTGGTAATCGTTTCAATATGCTGTTGACGGATTTGTTCGCTATTACGGATGTTTTCCGGTGAAGAAGCTTTCAGCACAACTAATAGTCTCCCTTCCCAGGTACGACCAATCGTATCTATCTTTATCCGGTCGGAACGTTGTTCAAGTATCTTAAAATAATCAACAATCTGGTCATAACGGGTATGACTATGACCTATTTGGTAATTGAAAAATTGACTTGGGGCAGGGATGTTTGGTGCAAAAAGGCTTCCCGCCGGAAAATAATAATCTTTCTCCAAGTTCTGTCCGCCGGATTCATTTTGAAACACTTTGGGCACTGAGACTCCTTGGGCAGAAGCGAAAATAATACTGCTCCACAGAAAAAAAATCAATAGCGAGCACTGGAAAAATACTTCGTATTTTTTCATAGGATGAATGAGTTTAATAAGTGAGTACTAACAAGTAGGATGATTCTACTCGCTGCATAAGAAATAATAAGAGGAATACTATCCCCTACTATGCGTTAAAAAAGTCTGGAAGAAAAAACTTAAGCGCAATAGCGCATTCGAAATGGAGTAAGGTTTAATCGAATGTTTTTCATCTTGTGAATGTCGGAAAAGGTTGATCTTTGTTGTTTCATTTAAACTTGCTTTTGTTAGGTAATATCGTAGCCAACGCCAATTGATAAACGATCTGATCACAAATATAAAACATCTCACCAATAAATACTACTAAATTAGTAGTATTTATTTTATTGATGGCCAAAACCGAAATAACTCATTGTATACGAAACTTATATTGTGAAGCTTGTAAACTTTGTTTCCAAGAATTAAAATTATGTGCCACTCACCAATGCTTCTCAGGGTGTAGAACATCTGGCGAAAAATTTACCTTAGAATTCTACGAAAAGCGTCTTGGGATGACGATTAAAGACTATAAGTATACTTTGCAAAGAAAAGTCTTTAAAAATTTCACAACGGAAGACGGACTACAGGCCAATAACGTCAACTCAATCATGGAAGACCGTAAGGGAAAAATGTGATTTGGGTGATATAGACTAGTTTAGAAAGTGTTGTCAATAGAGATTTCAAGCATTCCTCCCGATATAATCAGATGGGGCGAAGCTATGGCAAGCATCAATTCTATATTTCGCTACCGCCATCGCTGCTAGGAATAGGATCGCTTTTTATCGTTAATTCTCTGTGTGTAAGTCCCCATCCAATCATAGCTTCGATAATACCCATCATATTCTTTCCAGATGCCGTCAGATTGTACTCGATAATATGATCTACTTCGGTTCTTTCCACAATACCATTGATCTCTAATTCCTTCAATTCTTTGGAAAGCATTTTAGGCGTTATTTTAAACACGTTATCTTTTAAATCTTTGAAACGGGTATTCTTACGAAAAAGGGAGGCAATGATGGGCAATTTCCATTTACCGCTCACTACATTTAAAGTATCCATTAAAGCCAAAACATAACTGCGTGGACATGCTTCAGATCCACTATTGATTATTTCTTCAAAACTTTTCATTATCAGCTAAAAGATTTGGTATACATATGTATACCGTTAATTGTGTCTCCAAAAGTCGAATAGACGTAATGGCTTTTCTAACTTTGTAAAGTTAAAAAATATATTATTATGATGTTAATAACAGGAGCAACAGGACAATTCGGTGGTAAAGCTGTCGAACATTTACTAAATAAGGGGGTTCAACCTTCCCAAATTACGCTATTGGTTAGAGACGCGGAGAAAGCAAAAAAATTCGAAGCAAAAGGAATAAATATACGTATCGGAGATTATCAGAATGAAGCTTCATTAATGATGGCGATGCAGGATATAGACAAATTGTTTTTGGTATCTAGTAATGATAAACAGGCCTACGAAAACCGCACCGTTCACCACAAAGCAGTAATCGATGCTGCAAAACAAGCAAATGTAAAACACATCTTCTATACCTCTTTTGTTCGTATTCCGGGATATGAACAATCTGCTATTGCAGGTTTTCAGCAATCGCACGTAGATACAGAAGCTACTTTAAAAGATAGCGGCATAACGTACACCATCCTTCAAAATGGTATTTATTTTGAAATGCTTCCCATTTTTACCGGTGCTGATGTTGCAAAAAACGGAACAATATTATTTCCGGCAGGTAATGGAAAAGCAAGTTATGTTTTACGTGAAGAATTGGCAGAGGCCGCAGCTCACGTTTTGACTACCGAAGGACATGAAAACAAAACCTATTCACTAACAAATACGACATCTTTTAACTTTCACGATGTCGCCGAAGCAATAGGGAATACTATAGAAAAGGATATCAGCTATGTTTCGCCTGATGTAGCCGAATATGAGGCTATACTAAAACAGGCAAATGTGCCGGAAGCATTCGCAGGTGTTTTTAGTATGTGGGCGTTGGCTCAAGCACAAGGAACCATGGATGTTGAAGATGATACATTGGAACAATTTTTAGGAAGAAAACCAACTTCACTGCAACAATTCATTAACATACTGTACAAATAATACTCATTTGGCCCCAATTAACTTTAAAGGCTAATTGGGGCTCTGTTCCACAATAGAATTTACTAGATAGATATATGAGTTATTTTAATCCTATTCAAATGGAAGAATGCATTGATTGCATATCAATGGAAACAGTCTAAAATACATTTAACTAAGCTTTGTAGCCCATGTTTCACGTAGATTGCCAATATGTTCTTAAAAACAGAATAAGCATGCAGGATTTAAATAGCGGTAATATTGATAGTATTTTTAAAGATTTTTAGGAAATTCGTCCTTCCACCAAGTGAAGCGCCAATCATCAGCTTCTTCTTCGGTCAACAAACACGATTCCAACTCCTGAAGGTATTTATCCTTCTCCAAATGTTGTCCTATAAAAACTAATTCATTTTTACGATCCTCCCATTCTGGATGCCAACGCTTTAGTAAATCAGCCCTTATCTCGTGATAAATCGGATATTGATAGCGCATTTCTTCGGGCATACTACTCCACCAAGAGCCCGCACTCTCTAGACGGACACTTCCACCGGCCTGACTAAAACTAATTGCCGTATCGGGTCTAGACGCTAACCAAAAAAGACCCTTTGCGCGGATTATATTATGGGGATAATGCTCATTTAAATAGCGATGTAACCGCTGTGGATGAAAGGGCCGTTGCGAACGAAAGACAAATGATGAAATTCCATACTCTTCTGTTTCGGGAACATGATCTGCCTCAAGCTCCTTTAACCAACCTGCTGATGCAGATGCTTCTTCAAAATCGAACCTATCAGTACCCATAATTTCTGTGGGATCGACCTGTCCAAATTGAGTTCTTATTAGCTTGGCCCCAGGATTGAGTTTACCAATAGCTGCTTCTAAAGTTCCTATTGTTTCCTCAGATACAAGATCTGCTTTGTTTAAAACAATAACATTTGCAAACTCTATTTGATCTGTCAATAGATTTACAATTGTCCTATTATCCATATCATCATCAGCCAATTTCCTATCCAACAAAGTGTCTGCACTACCAAAATCCTTAGAAAAATTGAAACAATCTACCACAGTGACCATTGTATCAATATAGCTAAAAGATGAGAGATCAATCCCGTTAGTAGGATCGACGCAACTAAATGTCTGAGCAACAGGAATTGGCTCAGATATCCCTGTACTTTCAATCAAGAGATAATCAAATCGATCTTCTTTTGCTAAGCGCTCAACCTCAATCATCAAATCTTCCCTTAATGTGCAACAGATGCATCCGTTACTCATTTCAACAAGTTTTTCCTCAGTACGGGAAAGAACATTTTCACGCTCAACAGACTGTGCATCTATATTCACTTCACTCATATCATTTACAATCACGGCAACCTTTTTACCTTCCTTATTATGCAACACGTGATTTAACAATGATGTTTTGCCAGCACCCAAGAAGCCGCTTAAGACTGTAACCGGTAATTTATTTTCCATTTTGATCAAAATTAATTTTACTTGTATGCTCCTCTAAGTCAGCAATTACTTTCATCCAGTCTTTGATATTCTCAAGATGTTCTTTCCCGTAATTAGCTACAAAACGTTGCGTTTCGGCATTTGAATAGTCGTTATAGATAGCTAACCGGCTTTTGACAAAATCTACCGTTAATGGAATGCCACATTTCTTTTCGATACACCATTTCCAGTCTTCAAAGTTTTTAGGAATTATATTCATTGTCTTCTATTTATAAACAAAAGTAATTACAATCATTCATAAAAGCAATTTAGTTGCATTTAAAAAATAATAGCGCGATGCTTGTCCATAAAATCCCCGAGTCTCTATCTAAGGGGATATGGATCATGCACGAAAACAAAACTAATTCGCACGTTTCGTAAAACGTCAATGGCGTAGAGGATTAATATTTTTGCAGTATTACTTAAAACATAAAAATAGAACCCAATAAACAAAAACTATTCACCATGCTGAAACCAACTCTTAAATCGTTATTGATCTATGCTCCCCTGCTATCACTCATCTCCTGCAGCAAAGAAAATGGAAGTGCTTACACCGGGGCATACCGGCATAGCATTCGGGTTGTAATAAGAGATGGTAAGAACTTCAACAACAGGGCAATAGAGGTAGAAATTTGCGGTATGCTGCTCCTGAGTTGACTTTTCACTGAGATAACAGAAACCTTTGCAGGTGGCTGCAGGCATATACCGATAGACACATAAATTTTGTTCAATATAACTCCGGTTAGCCTCAAAACCTATGTACACCCACAACAGATTTGTTGACTGTAGGCAAATAGCCCAAGCCATCATGGTACAAAACAACAATCTGATTTTGTGGGTTTTCATAGGTCGATTTATTTCGAAGCGCTACTACGTTCTCTTAAATATTCCAAAATAGCTCTGGCTTCCTCCTGCTGTAGTCCTAAGCTAATCATCGGTGAACTGAAATCTTTGCTCAGGGCTATTGCATCGGCATCTTTTTCAAGCATAGTGGCAGGATCCAACATCATGTTCATAATCCATTCTGGCGTACGCCGCTTCACCACACCATCCAACGATGGCCCCACTAAAGTGCGTTCAAAATTGTGGCACATGGCACATTTGGAAACAAAGAGCTCTACACCTTTATTGGCTAGCTTTGCATCAAATGGTTTGTGTTCGATAGCGGTAACAGGCCCTACTCCTTTGGACCCATCTGATTTGAAGTCCAACATTGCTGCTTCTGTTGATGCTACAGGTTGGTTTGCTGCTGTACTGCTGCTGCTTTCTTTCTTCTTGTCTCCATTCCCACCGCAGGCGATCATTCCGATGATACCGAGACAGGAAAGAATTACGTTGATTCGTTTGTTCATCTCTCTTTTATGTTATGGTGATTAAAAACTATAGGAAATATGCGTAAGCCAGCGGCCGCCCGATTTAGCGCGGCTGTCGGCAAGATCCTGGGACAATAAGGTCTGATAGTTGGCTCCGACGCTAATTTTACCCATATTGACTTCGACACCGCCTATTCCAGCCAGGCTATAGCCTCCTGACTGAGCCACATCATAACGTGCCATGGTGACATCCTTAGGCTGTGTCTCGTACCCCACCCCTAAGTTGGGCGATAGGCGGACTTTATCTTTTATATTGAATTTGTAGTATAGCAATGAATTGACAGAAAATTTGTTACCATACCGGTAATCGTATTTGTTCTCTGTATTCATCTTATAACTAACATTGGTGTTGAGTCCCAAATCCATTATGCGGATATCATAAGCCAGATTTAGCATAAAATCTGTACTGGCTGTACCCAGCTGAAAATTGTTGGGCTCATCCTGACTGGCTGATGAACGTTGGGAATTGTCATACTTACCTGTCGGCGCTTTGATTCCCGCACCTACCCAAAGGGAATGGTTGAACATTTTGTTTGACATCGTTCCTCCCATCTCTTCAAACACTTTGTAATAGCCATAGACTACCACATCGCCAAGGCCATTCATCTTCCCCATATCGCCACTTCCAGGGATCTTACGCTCATTGAAATTGTAGGGAACAATCGCCATAACCCGCCAGCGGCTCCCAAAGTTCCATGCTCCCCAGAGTTCCATCGTCTGATAGGTCTCGTCGGCACTGAGTGGTGTACGGCTGCCTGTAGGTCCCAAGTGGGTCTGTAAAGTTTTATATTGGTAACGTACCCCCACAAAACGCTTATTAAACTGTGGCAGGATGCCCAAGTAATAGCTGCCTACGCCACAGCCACAGATATCACATGCCCAAGACGATAAGGGAAATAGTGCAAGAGCAAGTATTATTATTTTTATTTTTATTCGTTTCATATTGATTTTAGTTTACCACAAAGCCCGTATTTCCAGGTTCTCCCAACATTTTGTTATTTACGAAAGAGGCATCATTTAAGGTTTTTAGGAATGCCAACAGATTGGCTTTCTCTTCATCTGACATCGAGATGCCCAAAGTACCGTCGGCTTTCCGGAATCCCGGGTCCAAGGTTTTGGAATCTACCATGCCGTTACGGTAGTGTTCTAATACCCGGTCCAAGGTCAGGAAACGGCCGTCATGCATATACGGACCTGTATAGGACAAGTTGCGCAGACTTGGTGTCTTGAATTTATAGCGATCATTATGATTCAATGTCACGGTATCTCTACCGATATCGTGGGCATGATTGGGTGATAATCCATTGTTATGGTAATCCCGATCGGTAAATAGTGGCTCAGTATGACAGCGCGAGCAGTTGTTTTGATAAAAGAGATAGCCTTTTTTTTCAGCATCTGTAAAAGAGACTCCGTTTTCCTTCCGCATGACCTGATCATACTTTGAATTGGCACTAATGGCCATTAGCATAAATTGAGACAGCGCCTTAAAGAATCGCTCGTCTGTGATACCTTCGCTACCGAAGGCTTTCTTGAATCGCTGCTGATAATCGGAATCTTTGCGCAGTTTGCTCAGCACATTGCTCACCGACTCATCCATTTCCACAGGATTGGTAATCGCATTGACAGGCGACATATCTAAATCGAAAACACCTCCATCCCAAAAGAACTCCTTTTGCCAGGCCATATTGAAAATAGGCATCGGATTTCGAATGCCCAACCTGTCGTCGATCCCATGGCTCACATCGTGGCCATGGTGGGTAAATGCTGCCGAAAGAATATGGCAGCTACCACAGGCAATGGTATTGTTGCGGGATAGACGCGGCTCATAAAACAGTTGCCGCCCCAACTCAAATACTTCAGATGTAATGGGATTGCGTTCAAATTTATAAACGGGCTCAGGAAAATTTGCAGGACGTACAAATCCAGGGAATATATCCTCTGCAATATCATCTGCTTTATGACAGGCCCAAACCAGGCCTAAAACGAGTGCTAAGACAATAAACTTTTTCATAGTTACAGTTCAGATTCGCTTTTCACGAAGTTTTCGGTGTGATCATGTGTAAACATGGACGTAAAATTATTAGCGATGTTCTGGCTAAATTCGCTGAACATGACATTTGGATGCTGCACAATAGAAAATGTGTAAGGCCCATTGAACAGTTTCATGACATCAACGAACAAATGCACATTGCTTCGCAAGCCTTCGCGGACCTGGGCAATACCAGCCTGATCTAGATCCATCGTAATCTCTTTGATATTGTTTAGTGTGGGTGCTTTGGGGTTGTAGCCACCATAACCGCCAATATGATATTTAAATTGCTTATTACCTGTTGGGTCGCCTTGCTGGTCATCGGAAATTTTGTCACAATACCCTTCTAGTTTGAAGAAAATATAACCTTGATTCCATCCCCAATACATCCCATCATGCCCCTCATCCGGATTAAACGACAGTACGCCCTGACGGGCTTCGGTAGGCATGGTGCTGCGTGCACTATCGACACCGATAATAAATTTCACCCTATTATAGTCGCCCTCAGGAACGTCCACCTTTGCAAATCGTGTCGCTTTCTCCGAGCCCTCGATAAAAAAGTAGCTCTTTTCCTGGGGAACAACATACTCGCTGCCATCAGCTTTGTAAAGCTTTATGTTGCTGATATAATACCGCAATATCTTGATCCGGAAGGTTTCGCCCTTAGCATTTTTATAGGTACGAGGATCAAATCCCAATGTCTCATCGCCAACAATGTTGTCAAATTCGATGGAGAATACACCTTTCTTGGTCTCATCTGGTGCTGGCGCATCCTTTTTGCTGCAACCGGTAGCAAAGATGAGTGTCATTGACAGAATGAACACAGAAATACTAAATTGAATCGTTTTCATATTTTTTTTATTGTTATTTAATCCCTTTGATGTCTTACTTTGGATTAGCATACTTCGCTTCTGATAGTAGTGTTTCGTCGGTAAGACTAGTTAAAAATGCTTTGACCGCTTCTACTTCTTTGTCTGACAGGGGTATGCCCGCATTCCCGTTATCTTGAAAAAGCAGCCGGTCGGTATATTTTGTGCTTTTTATCCCAAATCTGTAATGTTGTAAAACTTCATCAATGGTTGAAAAACGCCCGTCATGCATATACGGAGCGCTAACCATAATGTTGCGTAAAGAAGGCGTTTTATAAGCGCCCAAGTCTTTGCTGTCGTAGCTGATACGATACCTGCCCTTGTAGACCCAATCTTTGGAATCGTCACTAAAATCCGCATCGATTCCATTGTTATGATAATTGTTGTCGGTAAACAGTTCCGAAGAATGGCAGCCTGCGCATTTTGCCTGTACCAGCTGCATACCCAGCAGCTCTTTTTCGCTGAAAGAGACTTTTCTGTCTCCACGTTTGTAGCGGTCATATTTTGAATTGGCCGATATAATCGTCCGCTGAAATTGGGCCAGCGCCTTGACCACGCCGGCGGCCGTGGGATTTTCCCCAAATGCCTCTTTAAAAAGGCTGACATAGGATGGCTTTGCCATCAGCCGATCAACCATTTCTGGAAAATAAATTCCCATTTCATCTTCGTGGGTCAACGGTCCGAAGGCTTGTGATTCTAAATTTTTAGATCCACCGTCCCAGAAAAGTCCATTGTTGGCCCAGGCCAGATTGAACAATGCCGGAGAATGCCGATCCAGGGCTTTGCCCGAAATACCAAGATTGGAAAGGATCAGACCATCCGAGAACGCACGGTCCTGATGATGGCAGCTTGCGCAGCTTACTGTCATCGTTGAGGACAGTAAGGATTCATAAAACAGGCGCCGTCCCAGTTCGACGCCTGCCTTTGTGAGGGGATTGTCTGGCGTTGCAGCTGGCTGGGGAAAGTTGGCCGGCACTTCCAGTACATAAGCAATATTATCTTTTGGACCAACCGGTTCTACGGCTTCCTTCTGACAGGAAAACATTAAATTGGCCACCAACAAAAAACCAAACTGAAATACCTTAATTCTTTTTGATATTGACATCCCCACTATCTTATTTTGTTTTGGATTCAGTCCCTTTGAAAACTATTGCCTTGGAAAGGAACGTATCGCGCAAGCTTTTCATTAGATCTTTTGTTGTCTGGCTGATGGTATTATTGGCCCAAGGATAAGGTGTAGTTGACAACAGTTCTTTAACATCTACATTGAAATTTATAGTAGAGGTTGAGGTGCCGCTGATTTCAATATTTTTATCAAATGCCACTTCTTTTTCAGCGCCAGTGTATAGCTCATTAGACCCGATATCCCACAACAATGCCTTTTTGTTTGGATTGCCATCCGCCCAATAGATATTTCCTTTGAGGTTCAGGAACTTGTAACTTGTAAACCACATCCATCCGTCGTCAAAGCCCATTCCATTCAGCACGCCCAGTTCACCAGTGGTCACCGAGAAGTTATCGTTATATTTAGGCTCTACACCGATCGAAAATTTGATGCTTTTATACTGCCCTACGGGAATATTTTTTAATTCGATTTCTTCTCTTTTTGTGGCTGGGTATACATCATTGGAATGATCCACGACCAATTCCTGGGTCTCCTCAACCAAATAATATGAATTGGGTACCAGTACTTCCTGTCCGGCGGCATTAATCAATTTGACATTGCTTACCCAATAGCGGAATCTATTAAAATCGAATTGAAGATTGTATGTACCACTTTCATTGGTTAGCTTGTAATCATATTTTTTGTTCAATTCAAAATCCTGATCGCCATACCTTGCATCAAACTTAAGTGTCGCTGTCCCTTGGCTATCCGTAAGAACTTCTTTGACAACTTCTTTCTCACAAGATGAAAGACCAAGACCTGCAATTGCGGTCAATAAAAAGACTAGATTTTTTTTCATTTTAATAATTTATTTTATGTTAGTTGGTTTTAAAACTATCGTAAACCTGGAAGCTATTATAGATTTAAAAAAACAGCCAGAAATTACGATAATCCCTATTTTTAATTTCAATAACTATTTAGTTACCTGAACATGGTACTTGATATCGTCCTGATTTGCTTTCTTCCCGTCTTTCCACAGTTCAACGATGATTTCCCATTGGCCGGCCATGGAAAAGTTGACCTCTCCTTCATAGTAACCACTTCCAATGGCTTCGGCGTCCTTATTCCCTGATGATCCATGCCCCATCGACGGCATATTTGTTGCTAATTTGATACGATATCCATCCAGTGCAGGGAAATGGTGGCCTTCCATTTTGTTCAGCAAAAATTTGATCGGATGCTTTCCCTGTTTTAAGGTATCGGGAAGCAGATTAGATACAAATACGCGGCTATCATCCCGTGTACCGGAGCTCATCGTACGCGTTGTCTTTGCGGCGGATACGGTCAGCTTTATGGCTATGGTATCTTTTTTCCCTTCCTTCTCAAGGATGGTATACAAGTGCCAGCCGGGTCCCATATCCGGTATATCGGCCATGATAAATACCATTGGTCCCTGATACCAACCCTCGCCCAAAGCAATAGGATGTTCAAAAGGTGCTCCATGCTTCATCATTCCCATATCCATCTGTGGGTAATAGTCAAGTGATGAACTATTGTAAGGTTTGCCATCTTTGTCCTTTACCTGTAAATAAATAGTATGATATTTATTGTCAAGTTTATCATCTGCATAGACTTTAAATGTCAGACCATTGTATATGGTATCAGAGATCGAAATAAGCTCAGATTCGTTAGGAATCTGTTTTTTGTCGGTATTTTTAGACGAACAAGCGATCGCCGACAAGGCAATTGAAAATGCTATAGTAAATTTGAAAACTAGTTTTGATAAATTCATTAAATTATATTTTGTTATCCTTTATTCAGCAAATGCTGGATATCGGTTATGATTTTTGGAATTGAATCTGTTTTTGTACCATCATACACTGCCCTGATACGAAAATCAGTATCGACAAGTGTAAAAGCGCCGCTATGGTCGAATCCTCCCGGAGCGTTCGGATCTTCCTGCGCGAACGAGAAATAACCGCCAGCACCAGCTAGCTTGTACACCTCGGCTTTCGGACCATTCAGGAAAAACCAATTGGAAGGTGCTCCCAGCTCTGCAGCATAACGCTTCAATATATAGGGCCTGTCGTATTTAGGGTCTACCGTGTGTGATACAATGACAACGCGGGGTTCATTCACAAAGTGTTTTGCGATTTGGAGTAAATTGCGGGAAGTGACGGGACAGATCGTGGGACAACGTGTGAAAAAGAAATCTGCTAGATAGATTTTTCCTTTCAATGTTTTTTTAGACACGATGGTACTGTCCTGATCAACCAATGCAAAATCAGGTATTGTATGGTATAGGGTATCTATAACCTTGGTTCCGCCCCTATCAGTTTCAGTAATCTCTCTTTCACCTAAAATGGGTAATCGATCTGAAATAGATGATGG
Source organism: Sphingobacterium sp. UBA5996 (assembly GCF_002429765.1). NCBI lineage: Bacteria > Pseudomonadati > Bacteroidota > Sphingobacteriia > Sphingobacteriales > Sphingobacteriaceae > Sphingobacterium > Sphingobacterium sp. UBA5996. Next base: position 259,745 of record NZ_DJAS01000017.1, on the reverse strand, counting down.
CTTACATGCAATAAATTGGCATGCTAAAAATAAGGTCACAGATATTCCTATACGGGAATATGTGCTCATGATCTCTTGATTTAATTATTTTTGACACTCGCAATTGAAAAAGCCATCTCGTTGAATAGCTTATCAATTGCCACATGCGATTAAATATTTAAATCAATGGTGGATGGAAAATTGTAAAGATGGGATTGTACGCATAATCTTGTTTGTACTCTGGATAAGACAAACGAATGTAATCTTCGTTACTTAAGGAAGAAATATCAAAAGAAAAATTGTGGGAGTTGTCAATAAAGACTACGTCAATAATACGGGATTCAAGATTTTTTTGTTCATTCTCCTCATGTTCGCGCATTTTCTTCATCAACACACATTGCCCACGGCAGGAAAGTGCTTTTTCATTGAAGCGATTCACACATTCATTGCGTGCGATATAATCTCTATTCAATTCAAATACAGACCATAGCCATACATTTGAAAAACTCTGTAAGAGCATCAATGGCAGTAAAATCCATATGAATTGTTTCGCTTTCATGTTTAGTTAATCCGCCAAATATAAAGATGAAAGATGGAATAAGCAAACCTAATGCTTACTATCTTCAAAAAATCCGTAGAGTAATCTACCAATAAGCCATTTAACAAATAGCTAAGTTGGTCTCTTTCAATAAAAAATTTAAATCGAAAAGAGGCTGTATCATATGAAAATTGACATGTGATACAGCCTCTATGGATTTAACCAAACAAATCATGTCTGGCGCGATATACTGAAATTCTTACAGCAATTCTGCCAACTTATGCTCTAGCTCCTCGCCTCGCAGATTTTTAGCGACAATTTTACCCTGCTGATCGACCAACAGCGTAAACGGAATAGCCCGTATACCATACTGTTCGGCAGCCACACTTTTCCATCCCTTCAGGTCAGAGATCTGCGGCCATGACATCTTATGTTCGACTATGGCTTTCTTCCAAGCTTCGCTACTTTGATCCAGTGATATACCGACTATTTCGAAACCTCTGGACCTGTAACCCTTGTATGCCTCTTTCAAATGTGGCACTTCGGCAAGACATGGTGCGCACCAGCTGGCCCAAAAATCAATCAATGTGATCTTATTTTTGGAGACCTGATCCAAAAGGTCCACAACCTCTCCTTGTTCATTTGATAACTTGATATTCTGTACTGTTGCACCGATTTTTGTCTTCTTCATACTATCCACATATTTGCCGATAGCCTGTGCTATACCATTGTTAACTTTAGCTCTGCTAAAATCCTGTGTAAGGATCTCGAGTTGCTCGAGCGAATATCGCATATACTTATCTTCCAATAAAACCTTTGCGACTCCTGTTTTGATATTCTTCCGTATAAAATTAAACTCATACAGATCTTGTTCTGCCTGCAATTGTTTCATTGCCTTGTTTGCTGCTTCACGATCTGCATCGCTGGCTGTAGAATCGCTCGAAACCTCCCACAGTGGGTTAAGCATATCGCCCTGCTTCTCCTTCTCTAGCACAAAACTGTTCCACAATTCATTGTTAGCCGTACCCTTGACAGCAGAGCGCTTTTTGGGTATGATATCCGCTCGGATATTGCCATTTTCCAATATGAGATCCGTACCACCGATGTGCTGGCCTCCGCTCATGCAGACCACAAAACGCCAAACAGGCTCATCTTGCACACCTTTAAAGAGATATTTCCCTTTTGTAATCAAAGCGGTATCAAGCGGTAGCATGCCAAAGCCCTGCATTTCCACTAAAAAGACAGTATCACCTTCTTTTGCTCCCTCTACTGTTCCTTGTAAGGTATATCCTCCTTTTTTTGATGCGGCCAACATTATCAGCACCGCGGCAAATAATAAGGTTTTCGTCAAAACCCTCATCTTTTTTATCATCATTTGTTTAATTTTAAATTTAATCTTCTATTATATAATATCATTGTGCGGCCACATCCCGGACGAAACGTACGCTAAGCATAGCTTGATCGGGCTCCATACTCTCTCGGTAAACCTGCCCGCTGTTGTATAGAAGTTTACGATAAAAATAGTACTCCCCCTCTTTGGCCTCATCCTTTGTCGCTGTCCACAAAAAAGCATATGAGCCCATGAACCGGTATCCTGATGTTGCCATAACGGTGTAGGGTGTAAAATATCCACTCATCTTAATATCCAAACCACGCTCTGAACTGGTATGCTTCATCAAGTCAGCCACATGCTCTCCGCGCCAGTCCAATGCATTAGCCTGTGCAGCAGACATGCCTAACTCCTGTTCTAAGGCCTTCCAATCCTCATCTGTTGGAAGACGCCAGCCGGTTGGCACCGCCAGCTTTGCTCCTTCGATCGTATAGAGGTAACCATATCGAACCGCATTGTCTAACAACAATGACTGTCCCTGCTCCCATCCATACGATTGGTATATGGTGCAATTCTTTCTATTACCGGTATCAAACTGCGAATTTTCAACCGTCCATTCCAATCTCCCGTAGCGGACCCAGTTATACGTTAAGCCGTCACGGCTATCGGTAAAGGTCCCTCTCCCTGTTGGTATCACCACAGGTTTCAAATTGTCCTGCTTATCCGCACAGGCTACCAAGAGCATAGCAAGGACGATATAAATACATATCTTACAATATCTTTTCATCATTTCGTTATTATCTATTCAAATATCCTTCCTCGGTAAAAATCGTCTTCAACAACCGATACTTCTGCATGACCACTGGATACTGGGCATATTGCGCATTTACTTCCTCATCGGTACTCGTAAACACCAATTTTACATACGACTCTAAATCCTTTTCACGAGACGGAATAGAACCATATAATAAAAACAAACCTTCTATAAACCAATTTTGCACAATAAATCCGCGTTGAAGGAGTTCTCTTTTATTTTCCTCTTCTGTATAACTAACTACAGGAAACTGTGTACCGTACAACGTTTGACTGACCGCATAAAAACGCTGTGCTACGTCGTCAAGCTTTGCAACCTTATAGGCAACAGTCGTAGCAATTATCTGACTGGCCAAAACGCTCTTTTGGTTGTCCGACAATGTCGCAATACCACCAAGCGATACAGCGACACTACGCTCTCCCGCTATCGCAACTGGGTAGGATGGCATTCCTAGCACATCGATGATCTCAGTACTACTGGTTAGAAACCAAGAATAGGGTCGCAGCACGTAAGGTAGATCGGGCAATACATAATTTTTCATAAATGCAACAGACGCACGCTTCTCTTCTATACTTGGCAGGAGTAAATGCGTAAATGACTGTAGTCCGTCTACCGTACCTGCCAAAATATATCCCATATTCAAACGTTCTGTACGATATTGCTTGTCTCCATTATAATCGACGCCCAAAAATTCGTTACGCAAAGTATCATTAAATAAAAGATAGCTTTTCTCTTCGGTAAAGAATGATCTACGCATGATGGACTCTTCGTCAGTGGCAGATTCATTTGGTAGGAAATAAGCGCTCCGAGGATCTTCTTGCACCTTAAGCGGAGCCTCCTTTCGGCAAGATGTCAAACATCCTACAACGATTATTACTATAAAATAATTTAGGTTTTTCATGCTCTTATGGTTAGCGGGGTATTAAGGTAAATGTTCTCACGGGCCGTTGATTATTGATCATTCCCGTGTTAAAATCGATTACACTTTGTGGCAGTGGCAACGTGTATCCTGGATCATTCTCTTCTAGCACATACTGGCGGCGCTCTACCATAGTTGTTGAAACACGTCCTGAATAAACGGTATAATTATGGACAATCCGTTTGGATTGGGGAAGTACATTATTGACACCGTAACGGCGCAGATCGAACCAGCGGTGTCCTTCTAGCGCGAGCTCCAGACGACGTTCGGTACGTATACGCTGGATCAGCTCATTTCCGCCAGCTTTCACTTCATAAGCAGATCCTGCTTTATAGCGCTTACTACGCAACAGATTCAACGCTGCTCTGGCTTCACTTTCTCTATTGAGATATGCAGATGCCTCCGCCTTATTGAGGTAGGCTTCTGCTGTACGGTACAAGAATTTGTCAGATACGGGAGACAATACCGCTGTAAAGCCTGAACTGAAATATTGGTTGTTGTAATAACTGATATTACTCGGCAATGTTGCTGCCCCCGAAGAAGGTGTCTTAGTATACCCTACAAAATCTCCCATAGCCCAGTACCAGCGTGTTTTGCGCAAGTCATCATCACTGTAGGTTTGATACAAGTCATGCGCCACACGAAAACTTTGTACACTGTTTAACATATTACGCGGGACATCATTTCCTCCCATTGAAAAAATATTCTCTACTGATTCTTTTCGCAAGAAAGATCCCTGCGAACTGTTGAGGTCGACAAGTGCTGGACGAGCAGTGACAACTTTGTCGGCATAATCAAATGCCTTTTCCCAATGTTGCATATACAGATGTACGCGACTCAATAACAAATGAACGGTCGTAATGTCCGCCCTATACAGAGATCTTTGGGGGCCTGTATTATCCAATAGTTTTTCTGCCATCTTTAAATCTGATAGAATCTGATCATAGACCTCCTGCACAGTATTACGCTGATACAATACGTCTAATACTTCCTCCTGAATTTTGAGCGGTACGCCTAAGTCTGCGCTGGCAGTGGATGCTACATAGGGTTTAGCATAGAGATTGACTAACCAAAAATAGTATACAGCACGAAGAAATCGCGCTTCGCCTTCTACACGGTTGGCTCCCTGAATTTGGTCAGTGGTGGCCTTCGGTAATTTAGTGGCAGCCGCGATAATACTGTTGGCAACATTGATCAATTTATACGTTTCACTCCAAGCTTCATTTTCCGAGGCAAACCCTGTATTGCTTTCATTGACACCAACGCGTTGCTGCCACGTGTACTGGCCAAATATAAATTGTTTTGTATCATAAACATACTGCCCAGGTAAACCACCATTTTGTTCCTCCATTTCATCTCCCAGAAAGTGGATGAATCCGCCCATACTCTCCGTCTCTTGTACGGGAGCAGATTTCTTAACTGGATAATAAGCAGCTCCCAATAGCAGTTCATCCAAATCGGTATAGGCCTGTACATGATATTGGTCTTGTGAGACCTCCTCCAGGTATTTTGAACAGGCGCCGAGCGCCATGGTACTCAATAAAAATATATAATGCGATAATTTCATGGTATATTACTTTAGATAAGTCGTGAAGACTATAGATTGATATTAAGGCCAAACGTAAATGTAGGTGTATCTGTCAACTGTATATCAGAAAAACCACTTTGTGATGGCATCTGTCCTCGAAGACGTTTATCAGCAAATACATGGAGATTGGTCGCCCCCAGGGTTAATGCCAAACGAGACAACTTATATGGGGCAAGCATTTCCTTGGAAAACTCGTAGGTGAGTGATGCGCTATTGACCCGCAAAAAATTTGCATTAACGACCCTAGCGTCAGATAGATCATACATCTCCCAAGCGTTGGATCCAATAACGGCAACACCATTGCTTCCATTTGAACCCCAATGCTGTGTGTAATAATTATATCCGGGGGATGATGTACTCATAAGTGCAGGGATACGCGTCGTCAGCTCATCTCCGGGTTTCTGCCAGGCATCCAATAAATCCCTGTTGAAATTTCTTTCGGACGAGAAACCCGTCTGAACATTGCCTAATAACTTAAACAATCTCGTCTTAGCACCTAATCCATACACCAGGCCGATGTTAAACCGTAATGATTTATAACTTACTGTGTTATTTATACTACCCGTCGATGTTGGCATTCGCACACCACTTGGTTCTAGCACACGTGTATACGTATCGTATTGTCCTAATCCCACCAATTCGCTCTGCCGATCTTCCCAGTCGTCAAACAATGGACCACCATCAATAGGGCTAAGACCTACAAAACGATAAGAATAAAACGTCTCCACAGGTTGGTCCTGTACGACTGCCGTACCATTTAAGAAGTTACCTAACTGATACGTACTCTGCCCAGGAGCTGTCAACATGGTATTCCGTACTTTGGAATACGACGCTGAAAGCATCCACCGCCAATCTTCGCTTCTAACCGGCACTGTCGTCAGATTAATATTAAAACCTTTATTGGAAATCACACCGGAATTGACAATATAGGAAGTGTATCCATTGACATCGGAGATCGGCTTATCCATAAAAGCATCTACGGTACGCTTATGGTAGTATTCTGTTCCGACCAACAAACGGCCTTTAAAGAATATAGCATCAAGTCCAACATTGGTGGAATGTGTTTTCTCCCACCTCAGGTTTGGATTGGCCAACTTGTCTACTGTTGATATAGGCTCATTGTAATAAGCACTGTAACTTCCTCGCTGCAATGTTAGTACAGGGCTTTGATTGTCCAACATATTTCCTTGCTGTCCGTAAGATGCCTTCAAAGATAGATCATCAAGGTAAGCCCACTTACCATCCGCGTCCAACATACTTTTGATGTTAGCCATTGCCGACACCGACCATACAGGCAACAAACGCTCATTACTTCTATTCCCAAACTGATTAGAACCGTCAAATCGTGTATTTGCATTTAAGGTCAGATAATCGTTATAGGTGTATGCTGCCGTTGAATAGACCGACAGAAGGTTTCGCCTATTGTCCACTATTACAGGTCTATTTCGTAAAATCCAGTTGGTATAGTTTGTAAATGTAGCTGGAATATCCTCCACAAATTTACGTCCCCGCTCTAGAGAATATCCTCTTTGTATATCGGCATAACTCACATACTGCGTCGTATTGGCCTCGGTGCCCAACACAAAATTTAGGTAGTGCTGATTACGATTACCAAATGTCTTGTCAACATTTGCCTGCAGACGCGCGGTATAATTCTTGGTATTACTGTTTGTCTGAGACAATTCCCCTCCATATGGTAACAGACTATTTGCAGGAGGAGACTGTCCATATTCACTGAGGCGCAAATTGGACACATAAAATGATTGATCGCCCCAATAACTCTCCTGCACATTGTTGATGACGCCCCCTGACAACACGGCATTGATCTTTAACCAACTAGTCGCCTTAAACAGCGCATTGGCGGTCGCTGTCGTTCCATTTCCGTCAACTTTTTGAAAGCTATTTTCCAGTTCGTGCAGTATATTAAAATTCAGGTAGCCGACAGTTGGAACAGAACGCCTGTAAAATGCTTTAGTGCCGTCAGCATTGAAGGCAGGAATTACGCGGCTTGTACTATACGCATAATTAATTGGATTGATACTATTCTGCGTAAATTTCCTCTGATTCAGGTTTCCCTTTAGATTAAACTGCAAGGAGAATCGGTCGGACAGCGTCAGATCAAGATTGGAAGACACAGTATAACGTCTGTTATGAACATCTTTCACTACGTCACTTTCATCTGTATATCCGCCCGATATGTAATATCGTGTTGCTTGATTGCCACCAGACACGCTTAATGCATGATCTTGCGACAAGGAATTGTGGGTAAGGATATCAAACCAATCGGTGTTTCTTGTCGCGAGATTGGCTACCACAGTTTGAAATTGTTGCTCATTAAGGGCGCCAGAATAGAGATCGGATAAAGCTGCCTCATATCCGACCAACGGCATATCTAATGGGTATATAAATTGTTTAGATACTAAGTCCTGTGAGAATTGAATGCGCTCTTGCGAATTCATCAAATTGACACGTCCATCGGTGTATCGGGGACGCTGTCTTACCGTCATCTGAGTACCGTAAGCTATTAAAGGTTTTCCAACACGTCCGCGCTTTGTAGTCACGACGATGACTCCATTGGCCGCACGCGCACCATAGAGTGCTGTTGCAGCAGCATCCTTCAGTACATCCAATCGTTCGATATCCTGCGGATTCAATCCCGATATTGCATTACCTATCCGGTTTATGTAATCTGGATTATTTAACTCGTCTGCCGACAAATTAACCGGATCCGTCACGATGATACCATCGACCACCCACAGTGGCTCACGGTTACCAATGATTGTTGATGTCCCGCGTATCCTTAAGCGAGGTGTCGCGTTAACTTCCGAACTATTATTAAAAACTACCATATCTGGAATTCTTCCTTCCAGCATTCTGTTTAGGTCGGTGGCGCCAGGAATCTTAAGTTCATCCATAGTAACTGACGAAACGGATGCAGTCAGATTACGGCGTTTGATCTGTTGATACCCCGTGATGACAAGCTCTTCAATTTTGTTCTGTTTTAACTCTAAACGCACATCACCAAGCTGCGCATCGGTAGATCCGGCTTTTATGGATATTCGCTTAGGCTCCATACCAACAAACGTAATGATCAATACGACACTACGATCGGCTGGGATGCTTGCTAAGAAAGAACCATTGGCATCTGTAGATAACGAAAATCCTGTTGATTCCACCGCGATACTGGCCCCTGGCAATGGTTGCCCCGCATCATTGATTACACGACCACGTGCATAACGTTTCTGTACAACAGTTGGTCTATTGACCGCAGCAGACGTGGAAGATAGGGGCTTTGCTGCTTCTTTGGCACGCGTAATCAATACATATTTATCACGTACCGTGTAGTGTAGCCCAGCCCGCATACAGATAGTAGCCAAGGCCTCCGTGAGCGTTACATCTTTCAGACTGAGGTCTAAGTTTTGCTGCTTGTCGATGACTTCATCTTGATACATGATCGTTATATTCGACTGCTGTTTCACCTGATCCAATGCATTGATCACGGAGATGGCTCTTGCCTGGATGGAAATCCGATTCTGCTCCTGCGAATGTCCCATTACAACCGTATAGCAGAATAGAAATAAAGCCAACAGCTTGTACCGACTTGCGATGCCAAACCATAGTTTTTCGGGTTCATTTTTCTTCATAGATAATAAAAAAATAATTGGTGATTAGTTTGAAATCTTACTTATAGACATAAAGTCTACCATTTTCATTACGAAATTTTACATCTGAAATCTCCTGTATAATCTGTAAAGAATATGCGATTGAATTATCACGGAATAAGCTCCCGGTAAACTGAACATCTTTCAGCTTTGGACTCTGATAGACGACCTCAATTTCATACCATTGTGCCAGTTGCTCCATGATATCTTCGAGCTTTGCGCCATGAAATTCGAATACTCCATCCATCCACGAGATGTAGATGTCCGTATTGACAGTTTTGAGTGTCATGGGTGCGTCCAATTTTACACTGGTTGCTTGCTGTTGTGGTACGAGTACCAACCGGTCACGGCTATTCGATACCTCCACAGAGCCATGCACTAAGGTGGTCACGACAGGCTTGCTAGCGTACGCCGACACATTGAAACGGGTTCCGAGCACCCGGATGGTATTACCGCCACTCTTCACGTAAAATGCAGTACCATTTTTTTTCACATCAAAAAATGCTTCTCCCTCAAGTTCGAGTGTACGATTGGCTAAAAAATTAGCGGCATATCGGATCTTGGTATTCGCATTAAGCCAAACGATACTTTGGTCTGGTAGTACCAACTTAAAATTACCTCCACGCTGGGTTTGCACGGTATGATATATGGCAGCAGTACCAATACTATTAGCAGAGATCAGTTCTCCGCCATTTTTCAGACTTTTTACTTCGCCATCTGTTGAGGTAAATAATACGGGCTGGACTGACCTTTGGAAATCAAGCTGCTCTAGGCGATGATTCCCCTCTCCTGCTCGTTGGTATAGGATAGCGATAGTAGAGATAACGGCGATTAAGCACGCCGCCGCTATCGCGGCATAGCGAATGCGTATGCTTTTTTTACGTTTGTTGTAACGCGATCGGATTGAATTGTATGCGCTATCCGGATCTACAGATCTGTATGTTTCCTGCATAAGCTGCGTTTTGTACAACCGTATAAACGTAGCCATATATTGTCTATTTTCCTCATTATGCTCGACCCAAGCGTACAGTTCAGCATATTCATCTTTCGACAATGTGTTTGCTCTGTACTTGTGGAACAAGGTCACTATTTTTTCATCCATTTCAGGTTTTTTTATTGGATTGTTAACTGAAGGACGAAAGGATGTGGAAAATGGGTGACACGAAAATCAATAAAAAAGAAAAAAAGTTAAAATATTAATGTTGTTCTTTCGCAAATATTTCATCGCACGGGAAAGGTGGGTCTTTACGGTGTTCACAGAAATACCCATTTCTTCGGCCACTACCTTGTATTTTTTATTATCGACGACGATGGCAAGCAATACCCGGCGTTCCTGCGCGGGGAGACGATTGAGAAGATCGTGCAAGGCTTGTTGCTTTACCTTTAGTTCGCGCTCGGATACCTCCTCTTCTGCAAGATAGGCGGCTTCTTCCAGATCGGTAAACAGCTGTGTTCTATTTTTTCGGACATAGTCTATGGAAGCATTGCGCACAGCTCTAAAAATATAGCCACGAAGACTTTCTGTGGAGAGACGGTATTTCTTGTCTTCCCAAAACCGAAGCAATACATCCTGCACCAAGTCTTCGGAAACTTCAATGGCGTCGGTATACTGTACCGAGAACGCACATAATTGGGAATAGCACTTGTCTACAATCTCCTTAAAGATTTCCTCATCTTTATATAAAGTCCTATTCATCTTTAACCAAAGAAACTCAAGTTAACTGTCCGTAATTTTAAAAGGCTCTCAAGCCTTCAAATATACAAGTTGAAACCATAAAACGAAAAAAAGAGCATCGAACACGTATAAAAAAGAGCATCGAATACGTATCGTACGAATCCCCGTCGAGATTGTACTATTTTGGTTTTGAACAAGCGAACATCGCTATTTTAAATTTTGCGCTTTAGTTGGTTGCCAAGATTTATTGTGCATATCATTCTATTTGGACATTTGGTTTCGATTGGACAATGATTGAAGCATTAAAAATGGCTTCGAGAAAGATTAAAAGTAAAGTTGAGGCATACAGCTCTCAGCAGGGCGGTACCACAGAAAGGTTTGAATTATCGGAAATAGCTATGGTCGTCCAGTTTAGTATGGCTAATTCGATTACTTCGTTTAAAAACCAGAGCTAAGATGAGTGTTCTTTTGCAACGTATTGTATAAAAATTTCATACTGCATGGCAATCCAAACTTCCTATTTTATCGTAAATGATCATATAAAACTTTTAAATCACATGTAAAAAATAAAGATCATGAAAATTAAATCAATCTTATGGGCAGCTGCCACTGCAGCAACATTATTGGGAAGCACTTACATGAGCCAAGCTCAAACAAAGGAAAAAACTGTTATGGTGGGTGGTGCACCGATGTATCCTTCCAAAAACATTATTGAGAATGCAGTCAATTCTAAAGATCATACGACTTTAGTTGCTGCAGTAAAAGCTGCTGGGCTTGTGGAAACCTTACAGGGGCCTGGTCCTTTTACGGTTTTGGCTCCTACCAATGACGCTTTTGCTAAAGTACCCAAAGAGGCTCTAAATAATTTAATGAAGCCAGAAAACAGGGCTCAATTAACTTCAATATTGACTTATCACGTGATTCCTGGGAAATGGAGCGCTCCGCAAATCGTTCAAGCAATTAAGGATGGCAAAGGAACCTATTTAACCAAATCAGTGCAAGGTGGCGACCTTACTTTTTGGATGAAAGGGAAAGACGTTTATGTAAAAGACGCAAAAGGTAATAGCGCAAAAGTAACGGTTGCTGACGTCAATCAATCGAATGGGGTAATCCATGTGATAGATGCTGTATTGATGCCTTAAATAGGATGTGCACAGTAGTGTAGCGTAAACGAAGAGGAGGAGCAACGGTATCATTGTTCTTTCTTTTCGTTTACATCATTCGATGTTTACAATTTAGTTAAGTTATTAGCGCTATTAATCGTGATTAGAATACCAGTATATATTTTGAAGACTATGTGTACTGACTTTTGAAAATTGCAGTTCTGTTTGTGCTGATTTCAGAAATTTCTTCAGATTTCTGCTTTTAATTTCATCATACCTGTTTTTATATTCGACATCGTTTAAATAAATATCTTTCCCATTTGTCACGCAGAACCTAAAATATATCTTTGAAGTTTTTAAGGCAGGTGATTCGGTTTCATAGTTGTAAGCATAAAATCCGTAAATATTATTTTTTAAGTACTTCTGCGGAGATGCATTTCCTTTTTGTACATATATAAAATCTCCTTCGAACCAAATTGTCATACATACGGAGAGCGCCTTTAAAATAAAAAAGCATGTACCCAAATAGATAAGCATGAAAAACATCATGATCGTAAGATGGAATATTGCCTTAAAAAATATATAGTATAATAAACTATAGCATACTAAACATGGAATAATAATGAAAAGGCTCCAACTTGTGGGATAAGGTAAAACCTGTTTGAACGTAAATACATTACTTTTAGCCATCACTAAAGATACAATATATTTTTTTTCCATTCATCTGCATCTATATACAACCTATTTTTCAGAAAAATAAACATCATAATAATCATTAGCTTACTTCATAAAAGCGGATTATCCAAAGATCCATTTTGATGCCCGGGGAATCATTTTATAAAAACAAGCGACAAAGCCCCAGGAGATCAAGAAAACAATAGCTGCAGTGACAGGGATCTTTAACGATATCGGAATCGCAAGTATGTTAGCCAGCCAATAACCAAAACCTACAACAAAATAATGTATCAGATAAATTCCAAAACCGCATTTTGTAATATTTGAAAACACCTCTCTCCATTTAGATGATTTCACCTTAAACGTTCGAACAAACAAAAAAATGGCTAATGTCATCATTAATACCTGTGGCGAACAATATAAGAAAAACAGTTCGATCTGTTCCTCACTGGAGTTCGGATTGGCTACCATCCATTTAAAACCACTAAATGTGATTCCATACCCAATACCAAATAAGGGTATACTAACTAAAAGCGTTTTGCGAAAGGACCATACTTTGAAACGATGTGTCAATATATACCCAAGCAGTAAATACCCATTAAATCCAGCAAAATAATAAAATGTACCAAAACTATTCCAAGCACTAAGACCAAATAGTTCCTTCGAATAAAATGAGTAGGCATACGGCAAAAAAAGCGTGCATAACCAAATTACAAAAAAGACTTTTCGCTGCCCTGGCGTTGACTTCTCTACCCACGCAGAGAAGAAGGGCATATAAAGGTAGAGGCCTATCAGCATATAGATATACCACATAGGTACGGTGTAAACATTGAACTTAATCGGAATTAAGGAAATTTGAACGAGCGCACTCTTAAAAGTTTGGGCGGCGTCTTTCGGCGCATAGGCAAATACTTCTGATATGATCGTCGAGGGAAGACCGAGTACACCCGTAATCCAAGGAAAGAGGTTATACAATACAGACCACAATAAAAAAGGAACAGCGATCCGCAGAAGACGCTTTCTATAAAATTCGCCAATGTTCATTTTGACTGGAAGCAACAACAGCCCAGTAATCATAACAAAGATAGGCACACAGGCACGGAGCAGTGAGCCGTATATAGCTCCCCAATAGTTAAAATCCGGGTTTGATCGCGCTTCGGGCGACACATTAAACGGATCGGAACTGTGAATGGCAATCACCATGATTATAGCGATAAAACGCAATAGATCAACCCAGACAATTCTTTGCTGATCAAAATTAGAAAAAGAGGTTTGCATGCTCAACGTAATTTGGTTAAGATGCAAAAGTAGACAATCTGATTTTGAACAATTTTTAAGTAGTTAAAGAAATTGATGCTATTTACGCAAAGCGCAAAGTGTTACATGCGATATGCCGAGATTGGAAGCTATATAGCCTAGATTTACCCTTTGGATTAATTTAGCGTGATTTGCCATAAAATCTTCGTATCGTTTTTCGGCCGACAGATAAAATCGGTTGATTAACCTACGCTCCATCTCCACAAAGGCTCTTTGATGCACATACCGCATCCAGTTAGCAATATCAATATGACTACGACAGAGCACTTCCAATTGATCAATTGGCATAAAATATAACAACGAATCCTCGAGAACCTGAACTGTTTCACTCTCATAACCGGGCACAGGTCCGTGAAAACTATTTGTTGAATAAAGTAGATCCCCTTCTTTGCTAAACCAAGATGTAACTTCTTTTCCATCGCGTACTGTGTATGCCCGAGAAATTCCGTTCTCAACAAAATAAATATTTCTATCAATTCTATCTGGCTTTATCAGTATGGTCTTTTTTGACACACTCAGTTCTTTTAAACCGCTAAGCAATATTGCTAAAGACTCATCTCTTATGTCAAAATGCTTACGTATAGATGCGATGATATTATCCATGGAAGGCTATTTTCAATTCTTGGTAAACGACAAAGCTAAGGAAAAGCAATCTATAAAACCTTTTAAACTTTTGCACCTATAGTTTAACGAATAAGGGCATATCGCCAGATTAAAATCCAGATAATTTATCAACTTTCCGAAAAGCTCCTTGCGAATGGATCATCGCTGTTATTATAAAAAACTATGGTTTTATTTCCTTGTACATAGGCTGGAACTCGCGATGCCATTTCTCCAATTTATTATTCTTAAACCGAAACAAATAGAATTCATCATCAAAAGGAATATTTCTATAGGAAATCACTTCTATGGTATCCTTATAGCTAACTTCTTTTTGCGATATTGAATAGGATGCACCCAGAATAGTAACAACCTGCGATTTAGACATCCCCAGTTCAAGTTGCTCCATCTTTGATTTCCTCATTGTGGCAATTCGGGTACCTGAACAAGCAGATAAAAATATCGTTAAAAGAGTTAAAATGGTTATAAAATTTCTATTCATATTTCTAATATAAGAAATAAAATCGCTAGATTAACGGTTAAATACCTGAATATTATGACCATATCCTTCCAAAGCGTATAATATGAAAATAAAACTCCAATAGAAAAAATGAATCTATATATTATCACAGGTGGGCCTGGTGTTGGCAAAACAACATTGGTTGACTTTCTTAATAAAAAGGGCTTTTCAATTGTTCCTGAATCTGCTCGAGCCATCATTAAAGATCAAGTGAATAAAAATGGTGATGGCGTTCCTTGGAAAAACAAATACGTATATGCACAACTGATGTTTAAGGAATCGCTAGAGGCTTATCATCAAATTTTCAATGTTAGTTGCAATAAAACGGTCTTTTTTGATCGTGGACTGGTGGATACATTATGCTACATGAAAATGGAAAATATACCTGTAACTGATGACCAAATTAAAACTGTAAAGGATACGATTTATAACAGAAAGGTTTTCATATTACCGCCATGGGCTGAAATTTATGAAACTGATATGGAGCGAAAGCAAAGCTGGGAAGAAGCCGTTAATACTTATTGCAAAATGAAAGATACTTATATCGATCTGGGATATGATGTAATCACAGTTCCAACTGGTCCTGTTGAGAGCAGATATAATTTTGTTTTAAATCACATATAACTTATGTTAGGATGCTCTTGATGAACTAATTTACCAATAAAGCGTCACCTCATGTGGAAAAAATAGTATTACCACTGCAGATTCCAAAAGATCAGCTTTCAACTTTTTGGTCTTTAGCTTTGAAATTCGCAAAGTTCCTATTTTAGCTGATCGTAAAATGGCGGTAATGAATAAAAAAGGGGCCATCAAAATAGATGTGCCCCGATAAACTATAAACATTGAATATTTTTTTATTTGGATCAATATCCAAATATTTCATCAAGAGTTAATTTTTTAACATTTCCCAACCCAGACATCAGGCCTTCATTTAGGTCCTTTTCATCGCCTACAATGCAATAGATATACGGTTTATGACTGATATTATCGTTATGGAATGCTTTTAGATCTGAAAATGTCAGCTGAGGAAGCTTCTCAAAAATTATCTTTCTAGCATCTTCTGTAAGTCCACGACGTTGTGCGGCCAAATAGCTGGAAAGAATGCCTGCGCCAGTAATCCGTTCACTTGCCAACGACTTTAGTAAATTGGTGCGAATTGATTCTAGTCCTACCTTTGATTCTGGAAGCTCATTCAAAAGCTCATTCATACCGCTAACGGCATCTTTAAACTTATCAGATTGTGTTCCTATATACGCGCCTACCATACCGTGATTTTGCTTCTTTTGAGGCTGTCCATAGTAAGCATAAGTGGTATAGGCCAAAGCTTTGGATTCACGCAGCGTTTGAAAAACAATACTTCCCATGCCGCCTCCAAAATAACCGTTAAAGAAAGCCACTGTAGGTATTTGGTTTTTATCAAATAATCCGGAATTACGAACCCAGAAAACTTCTGCCTGCTTCATCGCATACTGGGCAAACAAGACTTTATTTTCGTTTGTAGGCTTTTCCTCAAATTTCATACCTTTCTCAATCGCTGAATAAGGTAAATCATGTTGTTTTAAAGGTTTCAGATTTTTCACTAAATCAGTCACCTCTTGGGGGCCATAATATAGGATGCGATGTTTGGCATTTGCTAGATGATGTAACACAGCTACGAGTTCAGATGCCTTCAATCCGTCAAGCTCCTGATCGGTGTAGGTGTAATTAAATGGATTTTTGGCGCCATAACGTGCATACGCTTTTAATCCTTCCATGATGGATGCCTTATTCTCCTTGGCATTAGCCCGCGACTTTTTGACGCGTTCAATATATGCTTTGAACGCCCCCTCGTCTACCACGCAATGGTGCATAAGATCGTGCAACAGGGCAAAGGATGCTGCGAAATTACTATTCATCCCTGAAACAGAAACGCTACTTTCTTCATTTCCCGAAGAGACCGAAAAGTCTGATGCCAATTTGTAGAATGCCTTGCTAAAGTCTTCGCTACTCTTATCTTTGGTACCCAAAAACTCCAAATATCCCACCGCAAGGCCTAATAATTTATTATCCCAGCTTCCAAAATCAAAATGATAGGTAAGGCTAAACAACTCATTATTTTTATTTTGAACGGCCAACACATCGATATCTTTCAATTTTGCTGTTGACATATCTTTTGCAAAATCAATCCATTTAGGTTTGATATCCTGCTCAGGCATCGCGTTGATCTGCTTCAAAAAGGCGGATTCAACATTTCGGTTAACAGTAATCGTCGTAATAGTCGGTTTCAATACTTTATCCACCTTGTCATCCTGTCCTTTTTGTTTATAGACAGCAACATAGTTCGCATCAGAAAGATACTTATTGGCAAAATGTACGATATCTTCTTTAGTAATTTTTGATAATCGATCGGTATAACCCAATTCTTTTGCCCAATCAATCTCCGATGTGAAGCCTGACATGAGCTGCTCCGCAGTGCTACTATAGTTATCGAATAACTTGATCTGCGCTTTCTTTTCATTATTAACGATTGAGGTCAGCAAGTCATCTGAAAACTGCCCTTTTCGCAATTTATCAAGCTCGCTCAGCAATAAGTTTTTGACATCATCCAGACTTTGTCCGGCACCGGGGTTCCCCTGAAGTATCAACATCGAATAATCTTTCAATACGTAGGGAAATGCACCTGCACCCAATAATTTCTGTGATTTAACTAGATTTAGGTCAATCAATCCCGCGGATCCATTGGTCAGCACATTTGCCATAAGATTCAGCATTTGCGCATCAGGATCAGCCGCCCCTGGAAAACGAAATCCCATCAGCAGATATTCCGCTGTAGGTCCCATGACAGTTCTAGTAACGGGACTCGTAATCGCTTGTTCCTTTTCAAAAGTGTAGGCTGGAACAGCTTTAGGTTTCATTGTGGAAAACGACTTGTCAATACGGTGAATAACATCGTTGGGATTGAAATCACCCGACATAATCACGCCCATATTATTGGGCACATAATAGGTCGTGTAATATTCCCGTATTGCCTTTAGCGAAGGGTTTTTAAGGTGTTCTACAGAGCCCAATACCGTTTGTTTTCCATAATTATTTTTCGGAAACATGGCCGCAAAAATAGTTTCTATAGCTTTTCTATTGTCGTTATCCAGACTGATATTTTTCTCTTCATAGACGGATTCCAGCTCGGTATGGAATAAACGCAGTATGGGATTTCTGAAGCGTTCGGCCTGAACCGTTAAATATTTGTCGAGCACATTATTGGGAATGTCTTCCACATAGACGGTCTGTTCAAAAGATGTAAATGCATTGGTTCCCTTGGAGCCCATACTACTCATCAGCTTGTCGTACTCATTCGGAATCGCATACTTAGCTGCTTCACCGGATACGCGATCAATTTCTTTATAGATCGCCGCCCGTTCATTAGCATCCGTTGTATGATTATATTTCTCATACAGATTGTCAACCTGATCCAACAATGGTTTTTCTTTCGACCAATCGAGACTACCAAATTTGTCGGTACCCTTAAAAAGCATATGTTCAAGATAATGCGCCAATCCGGTATGGTCTTTAGGATCTGTTTTACTTCCAGCCTTGGTCGCGATGTATGCTTGAATACGAGGCTGTTTGTTATTCGGGCTGAGGATGACAGTGAGACCGTTTTTAAGTTTGTAGAAACGGGTACGAACGGGATCGTTGGTCACATACTTATAAGTATATCCACCCTCTGTGGAATCTTTCCATACATATTTGCCTACTTGGGCCTGGATGCCGGTCGTAATGAACAATAGCGAAATAAAGGCTATTGTTTTAAATTTTCTATTCATAATTGGAAGTGATTTTTTAATTGACAACTTAAGGCTACTATCTATACAAGATTATTTACAGCAATAATCGAAATTAACAAGCTTAAACACAATAGTGAGTTAATAAATCAAGAAAAAGGATTGAAAAATTCAAAAAAACAAGAATAAATTCGCAAAAAACTTCAATTACCAGCATCTCCATTCATTTTTTTCTGTTTGAAAATCACGACTTAAGGTATTATTTTAAAAATTTGAATATAACCTTCCTTAAGCAATGAACCTTAAGTGACTAGAAGGATGCTACATATCTCGCTTAGCTACATCGTATCAGGTTGCAATCATAACATCGGTTTGGCTTAAACAAAAATATTCTTTAGATTGTTCGAAATGTAGAGCACATCCTCAAGAGATTGCTTCTTTTCCATTGTTTAAAATACAATTCATTACCGAGCTACCACTGGATAAGCTCTGCATATCATCTTAAATATAGGCTTGTTGGATTATACAATAGCGTATAATAAAAATTCTTTTTTGCAGACTACACTTAAGTGTAGCTAATCTTCGTGTAAACTGCAATATTTTTGAACGAAATAGTATTAATATCGTTTAAGATGCAAAAAAACATGAGTATTCACCAAGATCCATTATAATTATAACCACTATATCAGTCTGCACGCCAATATATAATAATGTCATTGCGGATTTTCGGCCCTGAGCTGCCGAAAGCTAATCCACTATATTCATCTAAAATCACTGATACATGAACTGTAAAAACTGCGGAACTACCATTGCTTCAAAATTTTGCCCAGACTGCGGACAGCCAGCGGTTCTCAAAAGAATAGACGCACATTACATTACTCATGAAATTGAGCATGTACTTCATTTTGAAAGGGGTATATTATATACGATCAAAGAACTTATTATCACTCCCGGCCAAAATGTAAAAAAATACATTTCGGAAAATCGAAGTCGGCTAGTCAAACCGATTATATTCATTATTGTGACTTCGTTGATATACTCCATTATCACGCACTTCTTCCATCTTGAAGACAAATATGTCCATTACAACGAAGCTAAGCCATCCACTACAGGAGTACTGTTTGCGTGGGTACAGGGGCATTATGGTTATGCAAACCTCATTATGGGTGTATTTATTGCGGCATGGATTCAGCTATTTTTTAAAAAGTATAATTATAACTTTTTTGAAATATTAATCTTACTATGCTTTGTCATGGGAATGGGCATGCTCATTTATGCCGTATTTTCCATTTTGCAAGGTGTCACTCATATGCGTATTGCTAATGTTGGCGGCATTGTAGGGATCGTATATTGCTCTTGGGCAATAGGACAATTCTTCGACGCTAAAAAGGCAGGAAATTACTTTAAAGCACTGGCTGCATATGTTTTAGGATTAATCACATTTTCAGTAATGGTTCTTCTACTGGGTCTAACCATTGATTACATGATCGGTTAAACTGAGGTATAACTATTGTGACAACTATCGGAGGATGGATTATTGTTAACAAAGGTGTAGCGTATACTCCTTGGCTTACCTTAGTATTTGGTGCACTCGCTTATTTCATGGTATTATTTAGAGGATACCTGGAGAAAAAGGAGGCTAAAAAGTAGGTGTAAAAAAACTTTGGTGTAGCGTATGTTTTCAGTTTGTCCGTTTAGATAGTAACGGACAAACTGGACAGCACCCAATCAAAACGTTGCTGTTTAGCCACTAAGTATACAAATGAGGTAAATATGTCTATGTCGGCGTTAACATAGGTAAATGACGATAGTAAGCTTGACTAATACCCTAGCTGCGCTAAACGTCCATACATTTCCACAAAAGCGCATTGATCCAATAGCCACTTAGACGTCTGCTTCTTCTCTAAAGTCCAATCAACGTCAAACAGTCCGTATTGATCCCTCATTTTGTACCAAGCCCTGTCAAGGTTTTTAGCAAAAATGTCAAGATAGGTTCTATTTCCATCCTGTTCAAATAAACTAACATACCCTCGCATCATTACGGCATGGAACCATAAATTACTATTCCTTAATATTGGGAAATTTTCCCCATCCCTAGTTTGGAAAAAATAGCTTAAACAGGATTTTGCTAGAACCTGTGCATCAAGGAGATACTTTTTTTCCTTCGTCAGCTTATAAAGCAATGCTGCAACCTGCAACATTTGCCCTGAATTATAGGAATACTTGGCTTTACCTATATTTCCATTGAGCTGAATATTATCCCAATACAGGTTATCCATTGGATCTTGCAGTGCTGCTTTCGTCCACGCATACAAACGCCTTCCCTCATTCAAGTATTCCTTGTCTTTCGTTGCTTCAAAGAGTTTAAGTGCGAATACTGCTGCAGGAGCGTTCGAACAGGTGTTTTTAGACTCTTTCTTCTGCTCGCACCAATAGATTCCACCGCCAAGCTTTTCATCTTCACCACTTTTCACAAAAGTCCAGATCTCTTCTGCATGCTTTAAGTAATCAATCTTTTTTGTCTGCACATAGCTATCGGTAAAATCGATTCCGAGCCAAACGTTGTCATCATAAAACCGGTCTGATGCTGGAGCAGAATTGATATAGGACGCATAACCAACAGGCTCCCTGGAATGATCCCTATATTCCATTAATCCCGGCAGCACGCGCTGGTCCAGGATCTTTTGATAAAGAGCTTTGTTCTTCGGGAGCTCCATCAATGTATTTACAGCGGAAAAGCTTCCCGAGAATGGCCATAGGTAGGCATATTTCTTTTGCCCGGCTGCCTGTTCGGGATTATCAAGATAGTCTGCTTTAAAGCTTTCGTCAAAAGGAAATTTCTCTGTTAACAGCTGGTTGTTGGCATTTCCATATTTAGCATAAATAACAGTTAAAGTCTCTTGGGCTCTTTCAGCAGACTGTCCTTTGCTGCGCTGTGCATTGCTGGTAAGATAGCATAAGCCTGACAGTAATACAGTGGTCGTTATTTTAGTAATTTGTTTCATCTGCATATAATTCTTTAAGAAGCCCTCGGAACCTGTTGGATCACGAAGGCTTCTTTGTATTCGTTCAATTATTTTAATTTATTTTGATAGCTTGCTAATCCTTCAAAGAGCATGGCTGCACTTGCATAGGCCGTAATTTCACTGTTGCCAATAGGTGGCTGCGCCCAGGATGGCCCAAAGAACAACGTCGGTAGACTTGTTCCCTTAGTCCAGGCAATTTTACCATTATTGACCAAAAACTTCTCAAACTTACTGCGGTAGGCTGCATCAATTCCTTCCTGATTTAAATAGTCTACGAAATATCTTATAAATATACCCTTAAACAATGCGCCATCACCATTTCCTTCATCGCGTAGAATATTGTTCCCTCCATCAATACATCGGGTAATGGTGTAGTAACTAATTTTTTGTGCGTCAATCAGATAAAGCTGATCTTTTGTAATCTTAAATAGTTCAACCGCAGTACCGAGTAATGTTCCTTGGTTGTAACTAAGCGTCGTCATATCTACATTGCCCGACTGACCATTGATATTATCATAAACGGCACCTGTTGAAGGGTTGTATAGGGTTGCTTTTTGCCACTCATAGATCTTTTTAGTCCAAGCGAGATACATCTCATCTTTTGTCAGGCGATACAACCGAGCTGCTAAAATACTAGCTGGCCCATTGGAACAGGCATTTTTGCTATACTGCATATCTTTGCGCCAAGCTAACCCACCGCCTGCATATTGTTCATTCCATGCACCAACGATATCCGCCCAGAGAAGTAACACAGTGTCGAGGTATTTTTGCTCTTTGGTAATTTCATACAAGCGCAGTATGGTTAATGCATTCCATTCCATATCATCATAGAACACATTATAGTAGCTGTTTCCATTTTTAATCTTTACACCATCGAACCATTTACTGAAATAGGCACTGTATTTGGCGTCTTTAGTTCGTAAATAGGCATCGATGACGACGTCCATGGCATGTGCATTGGGCCAATATTGAAATCCTACATCAGATTGATTGATCGCATTGTTAAAATACCCAGACTCATTCCAAAATCCGGCAATCATCTTATCGGAAACCTGTGTTGCAATAGCTTTCCAGCTTTCCTGTACGGTGTCTTCTTCCGTATAGCTGTCTTCAATTTTAGTACATCCGAAAAGTAGAAACACTATGGATGACAGTATAATCAATTTATTCATCAGGTCTTCTCCTTTAATTTGGTACCACGGTATGTGTATAATCCTTGTCGCCTTGTAGAATCATCGAAATTTTTGTTGGATGACCATCCACTGCTGCTGCAAATTTCCATTTATCATCCCACTGCGATAGATTGGGCAATATACGGACGAAATAATAAGATGGAGCTGATGAACTATTAGGTGCACTATCAGTTCCATTTTGGGTTCCCAATTGTAAGGTTTCTGCCTTTCCAGCCTTGACAGTTTCCATTTGAAATTTATAGCGTTGATCGCGACCCCAGCTTTCTTGTTTAAAATTGATGATACCCGTTGCAGCCCAAATTCCCTTACCTTGATAAGGTAGATCCAACACCACAGCTCCGGATGGCGAGAAATAAACGCCCATGTTTTTGATCTCGGTGTAGGTAACTGCTGCAACATTGAAATCTATTCGAATACGATATACTGCGGTCTTAGCAATGCTGTTACTTCCGGTTTCACCTTCTTTTATTTTGGTTTGATCTTCCGAATAGAAAACACGTCCCTCAGCAGACTTGCGATCCGTAAAAATATATTTTTTACCGGCTTCCAATTTTGTAAAGATCTCATATTCACCGTTCCCTACCAATTTAAAAGGTAAAGATGAAGCAACATCCGTCCCAGCCTCAGTTGCCTCTCCAGTGATAAATAATTCATCGGGGATTTCCGCAAAGCCTTCCAGTGTTTTGATGTTCAATACCTTTTTCGCTTTGCTCAACACTCGTTTCATTCCACGGATCGCATACACAGACCAGATTACATCGCCGCTCTCACCAGGGTTGATCCCCGCTTTCGTTGCTACCTGATTCAATATTTTGTGACTGATATTGGCGCCGTTTGAGTTTCCATTATTATCCGACGTAACTGTGTAAAGAGGTTTGCTAAAATCGCCGCCGGACTTGTCAAAGACAACTTCATATTGAGCTGCCCCACCGTCGGCTACCAAGGCCGACTCCCATTCAAAATACAGCGCTGCGGAGCTGGAACTTAATAATTTGACAGCTTTTCCATCTGCAGGGGCATATAGGTTCTCAACAGCAGACACCTCTGCGTCAGCGTATCTCATATCGTCTTTTTTACAGGAGACGATGCTCGCAGCCAATGCGACCATTGCTATAACTTTAAAATACCATTTCATGTCTTTATCATTAATTTATGGTTCGAAACGTACATTTTTTTAATGCGCCGTTTGCGCTAGTTTTTTAATTAATTTAGTTTGAGTAGCCCTGATTGTTAGGCAATAAATTTTTATTTAGATCGATCTGGGTTCGTGGTATCGACCAGAGATAGTCTCTACTTTCATCAAATCGACGGATATCCAGTTTGATATTACTATTGTTACCACCATATTTAGCGCCCAATACCTGGCCGTCCAAATAAGTTTTACCCGCCTTCCAGCGCATGATATCATAGTAACGCAATCCCTCAAGTGCGAGCTCGCTTCTCCGCTCATTTCGGACAATTGTTTTTAGGTCCCCGGTCGTCGGGAAGTCCAGCGCTTTTGATGCTTCAAAACCTGCCCGCTGACGAATAGGTCTGATCGTCATGTCCCATACAGCGGCATTCAGTTGTCCCAGTGCTTCTTTTGCTTCTGCATACATCAATAAGATATCGGCGTACCTGAACATGATGATGTTCAATCCGGCATCGTATTTTACCGTTGCTGTTACATCGTAGTATTTCTTTACGTAATAACCTGTCGCGGAAGCGTTGGCACTGGCACCCTGATATTCGTCGAGCCGTTCCTTATCGGTTGTACCCGAGCCGGGTTTGATAAAAATCTTGCGTGTTGTACCGTCAAAATCTGTCCATTGTCCGCCATGGAAAACGATGGTTGCAGCCATGCGTGGATCGCGGTTGACATAGGGATTACTGTCGTTATATTGCGGATCCGTAGCAATGGTATTTCCGCCCAGTGTCAAATAATTATCAACCAGACTTTGTAATGGTGCATATCCGTTTAAACGTGCCTGTGCAGAGATCGGTGCTGCATCATATAACTTATTCCAGGTTTTTAAAAGAGGTACATATGCATAATCCAGAATAACCTCTGCATTATATTCATTGGCTGCAGTAAACAACTCGGGATAACTGCGGAATAATGAATAAGTTCCAAATTCCGTTTGTTTTTTCATCAGATTTTCACAGTACTCCACTACTTTATTCCAGTTGCTTTCATACAGGTAGGCCCGGGCTTGAAAGGCTGAAGCGGCGCCCTTGGTAATCCGGCCGCGGTCGTCTGCCGGTAAAGCATCTTTGTTCGGTAGATCGGCCATGCATTGATCCAACTCCTGATGGATAAATGCCATAATAGTCGCTTTTTCTGTCCGTGGTAGAGCCTTGGACTCTTCCAGTGAGATATCTTTCGTGAAGAAAGGCACAGCGCCATAGAAATTAACAAGTCTAAAATAGAGAAATGCACGTATAAAGCGCACCTCGGCAGTACGGCGTTTTTTGAGTGCCGGGTCCATTCCGGGTACACGCTCCACATTCTCTAGATAGACATGGCAGGTCTTAATACCGCCGTAGAGATCGGACCACTCTGCCCCAAAGCGGCCCAGTGTCGGATCGGCAGTTCCATTACGGATTGCACGCTGGTCTGTGTTTGAGCGCCCCTCAAAAATATTATCACTCAGGGCTTCATCATTCCACATACGATCTGCTGAATACAGCTGATTATAGGCCATATTGACAATTTTTTCGGCATTGTCTGCGTAGTCCCAAAAATTTTCATCGGTAAAGCGGTCTGTTGGCAGCGTATCCAACTTATTACAGGATGTTAATTGGAGAATTGCCATTAAACTCAAGCCTCCTACAAGTATCTTATATAGTTTCATTACATAAAAGGTTAGAATTGAATATTTAATCCACCGCCATAGTATTTCAACGTCGGATAATTGCGGGCACTATTGGCCGAACCACCCATGTTAGAATCAAATTCGGAGGATTCGGGATCTATCCAGGAGTTTTTGCTCAAAGTCAGCAAGTTTTGGGCATTGATAAAAAAGCGAACGCGCTGCAATCCCAATTTCGACACTAGTTCTTTTGGCAACGAATAACCTACCTGTATATTTTTCAATCGCGCGTATTTCCCGTTGAAAAGATAGAGATCAGAATCTTTCCCAAAATTGTTGGTCGATGCTGTTGATCCATTTGCAGTCAATCGTGGCCAGCGTCCATCAATATTAGTCGGTGTCCAGTAATCGAGTTGATGCTGATAAATGGTATATGAATAATTCTGATGAAATGGTTCGATCAATTCTCCGCGGATCATCATATCGCGCTTGCCTACCCCTTGCCAGAACATACTAAAATCAAAATCTTTATAGTTCAGGTTATAGGTCAGCCCAAATGTAAACCGCGGGAAACCATTGCCCAAAACAAAGCGGTCCCGTGCATCGATAATTCCATCGTTATTCCGATCCACATACTTTACATCGCCCGGGCGCAGATCTGCTGCAGTAATACCGCTCGGTAAGGCCGAAGTTTCAATATCCGTGATATTTTGAAAGAATCCGGCCATCTTGTACCCATAGTAGGAATTATAAGGTAGCCCAACACGCGTCAATTTAGTAATGTTATCGACTGTTGAAATACGGTCATCACCGGGCATCGCAATAATCTTATTGTGGCTATCGCCCATATTCGCATTGATCGTATGGTGGAAATCGCCAGTTGTAGCCCGGTAGCTGAGGTTTATTTCCCAGCCCTCATTGTTCATTTCACCTAAATTCTGATTCTTTAAGGAAGTTCCGAATGTGGAAGGTATTTGTGGCGACATCAAGATATCAACTGTACGCTTTTTAAAATAATCGAAACTGGCCGTTAATTTATCGTGGAAGAAAGTGGCGTCCAAGCCAATATTGAAATTATAAGTTTTCTCCCAGCGTAGATCCAGACTAGCATAATTAAATCCCGCAGCAGAAACAGGTTTGTTGTTAAATCCATAACTGTTCTGATAGGATTCATAGGTAAAATAATACGCGTAGTCGTCTACGGCCTGATTGCCAAGAACACCATAGGTAGATCTGATTTTTAGGCTACCGACATGTTGTTTATACCAATTCATAAATACTTCGTCGGATGCCCGCCATCCGAGGGATCCCGAAGGAAAGAAGCCCCAGCGATTAGCTTTCGAGAACTTAGAAGATCCATCGTAGCGAAAGCTAAATTCGGCAAAATACCTACTTGCAAAGTCGTATCCTGCACGGCCGAAGATCGAATTGATACTATTTTGCAGCGTCCCATTTGGTGTTACACGGGCACTCACAGGGTCAATAACTGTCCCTGTCGTAGGTGTGCCGAGGACCGGATCAGTAAATTTCATTTTCAGTTCGTTTTGTCGGCGTGTATAGGATTCGTTGGATGCCCCAAATAGACCTGATACATGATGACTGCCAAAATTTCGGTCATAATCCAGGAGCAGCTGAAAGTTCAGTAAGGAAGCTTTTTCGTTAAAATCTTCCGTATTACGGTCTGAATTGACGTAGACCTGAGCTTGGGTGGCATCCGGACTGGAATATAGTGGCACCTGGATTCTACGGATAGAACGGTGATCGGCATAGATGTCCGCTCCGAATATACCACGCAGTTTTAAACCTTCGAAGAGTTTTGCTTCGAGATTCAGGTTGATATTAAAATAGTCGTTATCGTTTTTGATATAGCCGCCTTCATTCAGTTCAGCCAAAGGATTTTGATCTGTCAATGCATTGTTGACAAGGTATTTTCCATTATCGGCCTGCATGCGGTAGTAGTAGTAAGGAGGAAGTCGGGAAGCATTGATAATGGCACTTCCGGCCGTATTGCTCATGTTGTTGTTGCGTGTATAGGCTAAGATTGAGGTCAGTTTAAAACGGCCTATCTCTGTACTGAGGTTGCTCCGCAAATTGTACCGCTTAATGCCAAAGTCCTGTCCGACAAAGTTGCTGGGCTGATTGTAGAAGCCGCCTGAAAACAAATAGGAACTTTTATCGCCGCCCCCGGCCACACTGATATTATATTTTTGCTGGAAAGAGTTCTTCATGATTTCCGGCAAGTTCCACCGCTCGATATCCTGATGGGCATATAAGTCTGCGATAGCCGCTGGTGAAAACTGAGGATCCATTCCTGAGTTGGTCAGCGCAAGATTACGAAGGGTCGCATTTTCATATCCTGCAACCGGTGAAAATAAAATTTTGGGTTCTTGCACGCCCCACTGTGTGCCGACAGTCACTGCAGGCCGCTGATTTTGGCGTCCTCTTTTGGTGGTTACCAAAATAACGCCATTGGCAGACCTCGAACCGTATATCGCCGTAGAACCTGCATCTTTCAATACCGACACCGTTTCGATATCATCCGGATTGATCTTATTGAGCGTTCCACCTTCTGTAATAATTCCATCGATCACCACCAGCGGTGCATTACTGTTTATGGTAGATATCCCACGAATATTGATATTCATCGAATTATCGTTGGGGTCCATGCTTTTCTGTTGGATGGTCAAGCTGGGCGAGGCTCCCTGAAGAGCTTGCGTTACATTGCCTACAGGTCGGTTTTCGAAAGTCTTCGCACTGATCTGATCAACGGCCCCGACAACACGCTGACGTGTCGTAGTACCATAGCCGATTACGATAACTTCTTCGAGCTGACTGTTGCTATTTTTCATGATTACATTGAGCTGCCCCGATCCATCGGTCCGCAGGGAGGACAGTTCCCCGGTGAATGCATCATAACCAACAGAGGAGAATATCAGGGTCGCTTTGGGCGAAAGGTTTGTGAGCGTAAATAGACCATCACCATTGGTGGTAGTACCTATAGATTCATTTCCTTTGACCCGCACAGAGACATTTGCAAGAGGTTCGCCACGGTCATTGGTCACCCGTCCTTTTACAGGAACCTGATTTGGGGTCATCGTAAACGCCATCGGTGCGGACTTTATAGAAGCTTTTGGCTTATCATAAATGACCACAGTCTTATTATCCAACTGGTAAGACAATGGCTGATCTTTAAAAATCTGGTCCAATACATCCGACAATTGACGGTCCCTAACTTTTATGTCAACAGACTTCGCGTTTACCATCTGCCGTTCCGTGTACAGAAAATTATATCCCGTCTGGGATTTGAGTTCCCTAAATATTTTCTTAAGGCTCATGTTGGAGTATTCTAATGTTACCTTTTGTGCAAAGGTGGTAGCGCTAACCTGCATAAAAGTAACCAAGATAATTATGGTTGTCAATCGCATAATAAGCCATAGTTTACGGAATAGCAGATACGCTATCTCCTTTTTTCTGATATAATTTTGATACATTTGTAAGGTTTATTTGCAGTGTATTCGAGTCGTCCAAAACAGAAACATACTGCAGATTGGATAGTTAAATTTAATTGTCCCTAACGGCAACCGAGTCCCTTCAGGATCTTGGTTGCTTTTTTATACCCCCACCTTTGTGGCTATTCGTTTTGTCGTTTTTTGTTCATCGGTTCGTTTATTTAGGTTATTGTGTAATTAATTATTTACAGGATCATTACGGAAGTACATGTATTTTTTTTCCGTCTATTCTGAAATGTACGGCACCCGTTTTTTCGAGCAGGCTTAAGACTTTTTGAACATCATCAAAACGCGATATTCCGCCACCAAATTTCTCGGTTGTTTTTTTACCCTGATAGATGACCTCGACATTATACCAGCGTGCAACCTTGCGCATCACGCTTTCGATATCATCTTCGTCAAACATAAATTCGTTGTTTGTCCAGGCAATAACCGGAGCTGTATCTATTGGATGGGATTTTAGCACCCCATGCGCTGTAAGGCTCGACTGCTCTCCCGGCGCTAATAGCAATTTTTGATTATGGGAACTGACCTGCACACGACCCTCAAGAAGAGTAGTCTGTACCGCCGATTCGTCGGCATAACTGTTTACATTGAAATGAGTACCGAGCACTTTGACCTGCTGGTCTGCTGCCTGAACAATAAAAGGCTGTTTGGCATCCTTCGCTACCTCAAAATAAGCTTCTCCGGTCAGTGTGACAGTTCTGTCTTTCTGATTAGCAAAACTAACGGGATAGCTGAGCGAAGAGGCCGCATTGAGCCATACCTGTGTACCATCAGGTAGTTTAATCCGATAGGTTTCTCCTTTGGTTGTCGATAAGGTATTATGTTCGCTATCGCCTTGCGTCTTACCGCTGACCTCGTAAATCAGTTGGCCATCCGTTGTTTTAGAGATTCTTATGCCCGATTGTTCCAAAAGCCGACCATTCTGTGCTTCATGTAGACGAATCTGCTTGCCGTTGGCCAGCGTTAAGGTGGCGGATTGTTTTCCCGGCGATATTACATTTTGTGCAGCTTGCGGAGCTACGCTTTTATGTTCAACGGTAAGAAACCAGCGACCAATAAAAAATAGTCCAATAATAGCCGCTGCGATTGCGCCGATACGTTTCCAATCCCACAGCGATCTTGTTTTCGGTTTATTGATCTGAAGATGCAATTGGTCCCAGGTATTATCCAGTACAGCCAATAAGGTTGGATCATCCAACAGATGTTGATCGATGGGATCTTCCAAAACCTCCTGAATGAGTTCTTGAAGTAATATTTTATCCTTGCCTGATTTTACATAGCACAAAAACGCACGTGAATTTTCTTCGCTAAGTTTCCCCTGTATATACTGCCTTAGCGTATATTGAAGTGTTTTCTTTTCCACAATT
The DNA here is from genome assembly GCF_002429765.1 of Sphingobacterium sp. UBA5996. NCBI lineage: Bacteria > Pseudomonadati > Bacteroidota > Sphingobacteriia > Sphingobacteriales > Sphingobacteriaceae > Sphingobacterium > Sphingobacterium sp. UBA5996. The sequence goes on along the minus strand of NZ_DJAS01000017.1, from coordinate 229,371 downwards.
GGTTACCCTCTTTTCAGCTAATACACTTCGGCGGTACAGATCATCTGCTCTGCCAGCAAATTTATTTTACTTTTTTTCTGTGCAATGAAAATTTTATGCGTTAATGCTGTTGGAGAAGTAAAAATGAAATAATGAGCAATGTGGATTTATCCAGGATCCCATGTTTCTCTTTTATATATTTCGTAGCTTTTACGATATGGTCGTTAATTGTAGAAGTCGATATACTCAATAAGTCGCTTACTTCGGCGTAGGTTTTGCCCTCAATTTTACAAAGCTTGTAGATCAGTTTGCGTTGCGGCGGCAGCTGGTCAATGGTCTGTGACAGCCATTCTTCATACTGCTTTTCATAGAGTTCCTCTTCGACGTGACTGTATAAGGCTGTATTGTGATGGCTGAGATAGGCCTGAACTTGTTTTTCGAGGTTATTTCGTCGGATAAAATTATAGACAGTATATTTAGCGATCTGGAATAGATAAGATCGAAAAGGCTGCTCGGGATCAATCAACTCCCGCTTATCCCATACTTTAATAAATACTTCCTGTAACAGTTCGACTGCGTCTTCTTCGGACTTGACCATCTTACGGATGTTGAGATAAATACGCCCACTATACATACTGTAGACCTGCCGGAAAGCACGCTGGCAGCCGGAACGAAGGGAGATCAAGACAGACTTCTCTTCAGCGTAGTCGTATTTTTGTGTATCCATGGTCACGTTTTACCCTTTCATCGATAGCAAATATTGCTAAACGTTTATTGTATTTGGTTATCTATTTCCAATCTTAAAAGTTATGGTATAAACTAGTAAGGCTCATAAATTAGTGAGCGCCATACAAGATAACTGCGTGAAGCACGAATATTTCATCATATTGCCGTTCCCCCTTTATCGTTTAACTTGCATAAGGACTATCTAAGATGGTTATATGCAAATGTACTAAAAACTAAAACGGTTTTGCCTATATTATTCTTTTTTTCCCAGCAACCGTGTTATTCGTTAACTACATTTTTGGTTGCTGATCCGAAAACTAATTTTCTGAACAATAGTGCGAATCACGCTCATCACTTAATTCCGAATCCTTTGGAATGAAATAGGGAATCCTGTTATACAATTTGAAATAGGAGCTAAACAGTAGATTTTTCCGGATAGCAAGCAGGATCACATCGAACACGAACAGCCTTAATAACAAAGAAAGGAGTAGAAAGCTACTGCATTCTACTCCTTTTTAGCCTTTTCTAAAAGTGGAACTTTTGGCTGAAATTTAACGGTAATTGAGCGAACTGTTTTACAACAAAAACCCTCATTTCCAACCCATTAATACTAGTATGTACTGCTGTTGTATTTTTTCTACTTCCACCAATAGTAATAGTTGTGATTGCCATCATATTCGAAACCACAACGTGGATATAGCTTATTCCCTATGTCGTTTGTTTTTTCCGTTTCAAGCATCAATCCGCAAGCTTCTGTTTCGCCACACCACTGTTTTGCTTGGTTTATCAATGCCACAGATAAGCCATGCCCTCGATAATCAGGATGTACGAACAAATCACTTAACAGATATTGCTTTGCAAGTTTAATGTAATGGTACAGTTTGTAAAGCTGTACAAAACCAACAGCTTTACCATTTGCATATACCACAAAAATAGTGGATTGATCGTGAATCATTCGTTCCCTTACAAACTGTCTACACTGCTGGTAGTCGTCATTCTGACGGTAAAAAATCCGGTAAAGGTTAAATAATTCTGCGGTTTCGTCTAATTCGTTGAGACCTACTTTTTTAATGTTAAACTCCATTTTTTATGAGTGTTGTTGATTATGCTAAAATAGATGATAATAAGATGAGCTTAGTGGTACAGTTTATCAAAAAACGGGTATGCCAGTACATAAGATTTGGTTACTGCTTTCGATTTTACATTCACCTTAATCGTATTGAATGGCCTATACCGAGCTTTACATGAATTACCCGTCTGTTTTGACGTCATTGTACTTTATTTGAAATCACATCTGAACCTGTAAAGCCCAGAAGCTCTGGTTGGTTCCCGGGCTTTTAAAAGACTTCCAATCTGTGATCGAAACTCCAAAGTTGATGTCATACATTTGCATTATCCGGTAACAATGAAGAACAGGCTGTACACCGGTATGATTTAACTTTGATAAACTTCGTTTTCCATAGCTGAAAGTATGTCAGCCAGTTCTGCTATTTCCATTTCGTTGAGGGACTGAATAGGGCTTTTAAAACCACCTCCACCTACTTCGAGCAAATCCAGACCTGCCTTTATGGAACGTGGTAAACCTTTGGCGACAATAAATTTCAGCAGCTCAATCTGCTGGTAGAAAACTGTTCTCGCCCGGTCCAGATGATTTTTCTCAATGGCGTCATAAAGTGCTATGTTGAGTTCAGGTATCAGATTAGGCGCAGCGGTACACCAACCTCGTGCACCTGCAGAAAAAGCGGCCAAAGCCAGCGGATTCGAACCATTGAAAAAAGCTACTTCTTCGCCTAATACCATTCTCAAATAGTACATTCGCTGAATATCTCCAGTGCTTTCCTTAATCATCGTGACGTTTGGAATGTCCAGTAAACGTTTCAACAATGTAGGCGACATATCCACGCCACCCGTAGCCGGATTGTTATATGCCATAATAGGGATAGAAATTTTGGACGCTACTTTGTCGTAGTGGTTTACAATTTCGTCATCGGTAAGTTTCCAATAGCTCATTGGAATAATCATTACGGCTGTTGCTCCTGCTTTTTCGGCAAACTTTGCATGATAAACGGTTCGCTCTGTTGTAAGGTTTGAAACCCCTACCAGTGTAGGCAATCTGCCTGCCACCTGTTGCATCGTCGCTTCGGTAATGGCTTCTTTTTCACCATCATTCAGATAAGGCATCACGCCAGTACTCCCCAAGGGAGCAATACCGTGTACACCAGCTGTCACTAATCGCTCTACCTGCTTTTTGAACAAGGGAATATCGATGTGCTCGTTGCTGTCAAAGGGTGTAATGGGATAGGCAATCACACCTTTAAATGGTACTGTGCTCATTATGTAAATTTCATTTTAAAGTTAAAAATCTCTTCCTTCTTCTTCACGGAGTGCTACTCCAAGGTTTTGAAGTTGTGGGGCATTTTCGCAGGCAATATACTTTGCTGGTTGGCTATCGTTCAGATTTTGGTGCTGATGCCACGCCCACGATGGAATGTAAACAGCATCACCTGCTTCCCATTCCACAATTTCATCTTCAACTTTTGTCCACCCCTTACCTTCGAGCACATACAAAACGGTCTCATAGGTATGGCGATGTAGATGCGTTTTCTGTCCAGGCAATAATCCACCGATAGTCATACTTACATTTTTACTTGGCAGATCCACAAAGAATACCGGATGTTTTCTCTCCTCCGAAAATTGATGATGTACCCCAGCGTTCTCTACATTTTTGTGGATAACATGCGAAGGCTTTACATAGGTTGGCCGGGCAAATGTTTGATGAAAATCTTTTGAACTGAATTGTTTTTGCTCGTCATGAATAGATTTCTTTACTTCTGTAGCTGTTTCTAATTTTGCCATTACTGAAATATGATTTGTTTTTTGCACTATTGCATGACAAAAGTATTGTATCTTTGGACTGTATTAATGATGCAGTTTTTACAAAAATTGATAGTCCAGATGTTACGCGATTGGAAGTTTGAAATACAATTAGATGAGAAATTGGATAAGGCCATTTATCTACAAATTGCCGATGCTTTAATAAAAGATATCCATTCGGGACGACTAAATCCTGGGGATGCTTTACCCGGAAGCAGAAACTTGGCACAACTATTAAAAGTCAATAGAAATACGGTTGTAGAAGCGCTAAGTGTACTGCTGATTGAAGGCTGGCTGGTTTCTAAGGAACGACAAGGGACATTTGTTGCTGATACATTGCCTAATTTTAAAGATGTACACAGTAGTGATGAATTAACCGCGACTATACAGCGTACTGCAAACCAGCATTATCATCTGCGGTTTGATGATGGGCATCCAGATACTAAAATTGCTCCTATTGGTGAGCTGGCTCGCGCTTATCGTCAAATTTTCAATCAAAAAGCCAAGTGGCAGATGATGGGCTATGGCAATGAATTTGGAGATTTTGAATTTCGTAAAACAATTGTTCAAATGCTCAATCATCAAAGGGGAATGCGGGTAAACGAACATCATATCTGCATCACAAGGGGAAGTCAAATGGCGATGTACCTCACTTCACAATGTCTTTTTACCAAAGGCGACTATGTGATGATAGAAAATCCTGGTTACAAACCCGCATGGGAAGCATTTGAACATGCAGGGGCCACGCTGCTGCCGGTTAATGTAGATCACAACGGCTTAATGATAGAAGAGGTCAGTCACTATCTGAAAACTTATAAAAAAATAAAGGCTATTTACGTAACCCCGCACCATCAATACCCGACGACGGCAACCCTGAGTTTAAAGAGAAGATTGGAATTAATACAGCTTTCCAACACCTATGGTTTTACTATTATTGAAGATGATTATGATAATGAGTTTCATTTCGGATACCGTCCGCTGTTGCCTTTGTCAAGTTTTACAGAACTAAAAAACTATGTATATATCGGTACGCTAAGCAAGGTAGTAGCGCCCGCATTGCGTATTGGCTATCTGGTAAGCAATAACGGTGACTTAATTAAAAATGCGGGCAGCCTGCGAAAAATAATTGATGTGCAGGGAGACGGTATTATGGAGCAGGCAGTGTTACAACTTATTAAAGATGGTACGATTAAACGTCATATCAAAAAGGCAAGCCATTATTACAAATCCAAGAGGGATTTTATGGCGGGGCTGTTAAACAAACATTTCGCCGACAAAGCGACATTTACTTTCCCCGAAGGTGGTTTAGCATTTTGGATAGTGCCCCATAAGGCCGTCGATTGGTCGTATGTCGCAGGAAAATTAGACAGCGTAGGAATTCAAATCATTCTACCAAATACCTATAGCTTCGATAAACGGGTAAAAGGCATCCGGTTAGGTTATGGATCTCTATCGGAAAAAGAATTAGAAGAAGGAATTATCGCATTGTCGAAGGTGCTATAGGCAGATAGTCTCAATTGTAAACAATTTAAACTAACTTTGCTTTAAAAAGATCTTTATTTCAGTCCCTTGTCCAGGTTCACTGATTAAGTCTATCTTGCCACCCGCCTGTTTGACAATAGTATTTACCAGGTAGAGGCCCACTCCGGATCCATCAACCAATTTGGTAGCCCGCGTAAATTTCTCAAAAATTGTTTCCTTATCCTTAGCTCCCATACCGATCCCATTATCCTTAACAGATACAACGATATAGTCACCCGCTATGAATGATCTCACGAGAATTTCCGGAGGGCGTGTCTCTGGGGTATATTTCACCGCATTATTGATCAAATTATAGAGCACGCTGCGCAGCTTACGTCGTACAAAATAAAATTCCGAAACCGCTAAATCCTGATGAATAATCGCATCGGTCTCTATAAGCTGCTGTGCTAAACTCAAACGTACGTCCTCCAAAATATTAGGAAGATCTACCAATTCAGATGATGCCTGATACTTTTGCTTCTCCCACCGACTTTCGGTAAGATCGTGAATTATCTTTTTTATTTCTATCAAGCTTTTTTCATGATTTTGCATTAAAGGCAAGAATTTCTCGGAATTTCTATCCTTTACTTCCTTCATCAACCCAAATGTAAGATTGAGTACCAATAATGGATTTTTGATATCATGGGCAATCGTATCTAGCAGCAACTCATGTTCCAAAACGAGCCGTTCTTGTTCCTTAAGATCTCTCACCCTCGGAGTAATATCGACAAATGTTATAATCACACCGTTTGTCCGGTTCTCTTTACGAACATGATAAGGGAGTATATTCATCTGATACCACCTTAAATCTGTTGTCTGTATCTCTTTCTCCAGGATTTTACCGGTTGCCATAACAGTGTTTATATTATTGATAAAAGTCGGAAACCGAAAATTTCCCCTTATGTTTTCAAGGGACATTCCTATAAACTCTGGCTTAAGATCAAACTGCTTCATCGCTGGCGGAGTAAACTTCCTTAAAATTAAGTCCGCATCCACAAATAATTGTGGGATGATGGTATTGCTAAAATAATTTTCCAGGTCTTCGTTGAGTTGAGTTAAGTCGTTAATTTTATTGTCTTTATTCATAGAAGCACATTATATTTTACCCATAAAAACAAGCTAAAATAAATATTGTTTTGACTTACCCACCTATACAAAAGCTGATAAAAGTCCATTTAAACGTCTCAACAGCATTTAGTGAACAACATTTTATTCAGAAGCAGGCTAGGAAAATTTACTTTTTCATTTTTCCAATAGCTGCTATTTTTACTGGTTGTCCATACAGAGCTATATGGAGATTTCAATGAGTTTTTCAGCCCTTTACCAATTTTTAGACACTCTCGGTCTTATGGATAGTTGAACTGCGCCTTACCATAAACGTCATTCTGATATCTGATAACGCCACTTCGTCAATAATCTCAAAACCTTTTTTCCTATAAATTTTTACATTCAATGGATTAGCAGTTTCCAGATATACATCTCTTCCAGAATTTTCGGCCTCAGTCAAAACAGGATCTAATAATCCTTTAGCCAATCCTTTCCCCTGCCCCGAAGGCATTACACCGATACATGCCAAATATAGATATGGCTTTTGATTATCTATATGCGCATCCTTAAGTTTTAGCAGTTTAAGTGATCGAAAAACTGTCGAAGGTCCCATGTAGAGTAAGAACTTTAAGTTTCTAACTATTTGTGCAGCTGTTACACGCGTTTTGTTTTGAGATTGCCACAGTGCTACAGCATTTCTAGTCGGATCAATAAATATTTCACCGTTAGTGAATGTTTCTTCAACTATATAATTTGCCAGAAAATAAATCTTTTTTTCGAAGTTTCTTTTTCCAATCATCCACCTAAAGCAAGGATCGTTTACAAATGAACTACATATAACCTCTACCACGCGCGCAGCATCTGTCTTATTTGCTTTCTTATTTTTCATAAATACAAAAAACTGAAATTAAACCACCAATAAACATGACAATTGTCAATAAAATCAGTAGACAGCGGTACTCTATAATTCGCGTCTAAATTTTGCCTCGAATCCTGCTCAATGTTTCCACTTTAACTCCGATATAAGATGCTATATATCGGATACTCACGGTGGCAATTAATTGTGGATAATGATCCATCAAAAATTGATATCGCTCCAAAGCCGTTGTATGCTGAATAAATCGCAAACGTTCATCTAAAAGAAGAGCGTAGGCAATAATTAGCTTTCTCTCCAACTCCAATAAAATTGTATTGTCTTTTTTCAACTTATCAAAATCAGCTACAGAAATACGATAAACCGTCACTGGGCTAAGAGCCTTAATATAGTCGGTACTTTTGATTTTGAATACGGCTGTTCTAAAATCAGCTACGATATCTCCAGGAAAGGTGAAGCTTGTAACAACTTCTTCCGTATCTCTTATATAATAGTTCACTAAGATTCCTGTCTCCACCACATAATAATACAAATTGCGCTGTCCGGGTGATAACAATAAGGTGTTCTTTGGAAATTTGACCAGCTCAACAAAATCAGCGATCTGATCATCTATCGCGGTCTTCAGATCTTTCAGTACGGAGGTTGCATAGTTATTGTAAAGCATCATATGTATATATAAATAATATGGACGAGTAACCACATATGAAGCAAATAAAACGAAAAAGTTCTAAAGTCAGCTTATATAATTATCGATCATTTACCATCACGCAGCAGCGACCGTTCTATGGTGTCATAAATAAATTTAAAACCCATACGCCTAATTTTCTCGTCACTGACGCGCGAACCTTGCAGCAGCATGACAGCCATATCGCCATATAATAGTTTTAACATAAATCCAGGGACATTAGGCAAAAGGCTTGTTTTAGCAAACGATCTCAGCAATACGTAAGAAAAATCATTCATAGTAATATGTTGAGGAGCAACAGCATTATAAACACCTCGGGCATCCTCTTGATGGATTATAAACTCGTAGATACGCCCCAAATCACGAATGTCGATCCAAGGGAGGTATTGCTTCCCATTGCCTACTGACACATTGATACCAAGTCTTGCCAACGGCGCAAGCTTAGCATACATACCTCCCTCTTTACCCAAGACAATACCTTTTCGCAATATAACAGTTTTGACGCCCAAGCTTTCAAACTGCCGAGCAGCCTTCTCCCATAATTTACAGATGTGGGCCAGAAAATCACTGCCGCTATTAGCATCTTCCGAAAATAGGGTATCGGTTGTACATGCACCATAATACCCAACTGCCGATGATGAAATGATTTTATCAATCGCAATAGCATGATGTTCGATGTATTTGTAAAGTAAATTCAGTGACAACACCCGGCTTTCGATCAGGTCCAAACGGCGTTTAGTTGTCCATCGTCCGGCGCTTATATTTTCACCAGTCAAATTAATGATGGTATCTACTCCCTCAAAAGCCTTTATATCGATGTAGCTCTTTTCTAAATCCCACTCAAAAAACTTTGTTCCGCTCTGCTCAGATTCCGCTAGAGCCTTACGTGTTAAGACGTGTACCTCATAACCAAGCTGTGTGAGGTGGGAAACGAGATAACCACCTACAAAACCAGTCCCTCCTGCGATTAAGATCTTCTTCATATACTAGCTTGTTTTAGCCTCTGTATTACCTGAGGAAGCGCGGCTTTGAACCAATAGGTATAACGTGTCGGATGAGCAGAAATATCCGTCAAAATTTGATCAACCGAACACCATTTAAAATCAGCGGCCTCTGCTGGATTGAGTATTGGATCAGTATCGATACATCCTATGAATACATGGTCATACTCATGTTCAATCAAATTATTTTCGACTTTAGCATGATAGATAAAGGCGAAAGAGAAACTTAATTCGCAAGTGATGCCCATTTCAAAAAAAAGCCGCTCTTGAGCACTATCTAAAACGTCCTCCCCAACCTGCGGATGCGAGCAACATGTGTTTGTCCAAAGCCCCCCACCATGATATTTATCCAACGCCCGTTGCTGCAGCAGTAGCTCTCCGCTACTGTTAAAAATAAATATTGAAAAAGCCCGATGCAATAGCCCTTCCTTATGAGCAGCAAGCTTATCCATCTGACCGATTTGTTGATCATTTTTATCTACAAGGACAACATGATTTCTATCCATAGTTTTGTAATTTAAGAGACAAGGAATATCCGCCTCTAAATTCATATTTCAATTTATAAATACGCTATTTTGTACCGTACATAACTCTTGACCGCAACCAAGGCCTTTTGAAGATTCGGTATCCGAATCCGATTTTCTAAAATTTCTTTTGAAGATTTTCTACGAATCTTGGCAAAAAGTGATAGATAATATTTGTAAGCTAAATAAACCCCAAACTTTGCAGATGCGGGCAGTTTTTTTATTCCCAAAAGCGCTTCCTTTAATTCATTGTGAATTTCATGCTCAATCTGACTTTTGATTGCGTTATTAAAAACTGTCATATCCAAGTTAGGAAAATACGTCCTTCCAAGAATATGATAGTCCTGTTTGAGATCACGTAAAAAGTTTATTTTCTGAAATGCAGATCCGAGTTTCATGGCGTAGGGTTTCAGTTCTTCATACTGCGCTCTGTCTCCCTCGGTAAAAACTTGCAAACACATGAGTCCCACAGCTTCTGCCGAGCCATAGATATATTCCCTATAACGTTCGTCATTGTAATCGATCTTAGTCAGATCCATCTCCATACTGTGAAGAAATTGACGAATCAGCTCAGTATCTACTGCATACCTATGTACTGTTTCCTGAAAGGATTGTAATATGGGATTCAAGGAAATTTTCTCTTCTAAAGCACAGTTTGTATCTAAATATAAGCGTCCCAAAAGGCGCTTCTTATCATAACCGTGAAAACTATCTACAATTTCATCTGCAAGCCTCACATAGCCGTAGATTGCATAAATACTATTACGAATGCAGGGTTTTAGTGCCAAGATACCGAGTGAAAAGCTGGTACTATATTTTTCGGTAGTTCTTTTGCTTACTTCATAAGCGAGTTCATCAAATAGTTTCTTCATGGTCCAATAATTTATGATCTGACTAGACGCTCGATTGAGTAATACAAGATCAATAAGCCGCTTTCATTTCACCTAGCTACCTCTGTATGTGGAATATCCAAATGGACTTACCGTGATTGGAACATGGTAGTGTTTATCGTCTTTTATCTCAAAAATGACTTCAATAAAAGGATAAAAGGTTTCGAGGTTTTGACTGACAAAATAATTTTCTGTATAGAATTTAAGTTTATATATCCCTTTATTATCACTCTTTCCAACTACTAAAAAATTACCAATACGACCGTTACTATCCGTTTTTTCACTGGCTAGAGTAATCCATTCCTTATTTGGCATTAGTCTTTCCAAATCAACTTTGACATTTGGTGCGGGACTTCCTTTGGAAATATCCAAAATGTGACTCGACAATTGATATTTATTATTCTGGCAATACGCTGTAAATCCAAACAACATACAAAACAGGATGATAAAATATTTGTTTATATTCATATCTATTTATTTAATATCTCTTTTCTTTCATTACTTAACTTATTTACCTAAAATAAGGTTTGATCAATTCTTACTCCCTCATAATTAATGTCCAATACTCCTTTTCTTACTCCACTCGATTTACAGCCTGTAGTGAAGGGCATCATCCGCTATCGGGATGCTCAGTTCAACCTAAATAGATTATAAATATACTATTATTGTTTAAATAAATTTAGAATACCTTATTTTAAGTTTAAAAACAAACTAAAAACAAGAGATGACGCTAAACCCGATATCTTGTAATCCTAATTTTCCTATTTATTGTCATGCTCTAAATATAAAGCCACTGATGCTACTTAGAAATGGTATAAGCTTCATTGAATTTTACCACCATTTTTTTAGTAACCATAAAAAAATTATTTAAAATCTTCCACCAAATATAGTTCATTTAAACTCTATTTTAGTATTAAAAAATACTAAAATAGAAAAAAAAAATAGCAGTGAAATAATTGAAGATAATTAATTTAGCTAATACATCGGTATAAAAAGACGGTTGAGCACAATCAATAGGTATTTAATAATCAACACATTGCGCAAAGATAACACATTGCACGAAGATTAAGCTAAAGAATGCTTTTTCAAATAAAAAAAGATTAGGCTTAGCCTAATCTTTTTTTAAATATTGTTCGAGGTCGTTCACGTCTTTCTTTTCAATCAGGGTATGATGATGATGATCAAGCTTTGCAAGCAATATGATCAATAAATCACGTTCTTTATTGGAAAGATTTCCAACTAATATATTACCTACAATTTTCATTTTAGGCAGCACCTTAAATAATTCGGCACGCCCAGCATTGGAAATACATATTGGTTTAGCTCTTTTATCAGAGACTTTGGGTGCCTCTTCAATTAAACCAAGACGCATTAATCTCCGAATCACTTCAGTACCGGAGGCCTTTTCGACTGCATTTTTTCGAATCAGTTCTGTTTGCAGAAGTTTGTCATAAGAAAATAGCACCATTAAGAAGGTAAAGTCTTCTGGAGACTGTAGATGAGTTCCTTCGAATGCCAATTTAATATAATGTTTGGCATAACGGTTCATCATCAAAAGAAGTTTTCCTAAATCTTCTGCTGGAACGTCCCTATCTTCTACCACTGCATGGTCTCCCCCTACTTTCCGTGTTTGAGTCATCCCAATTGAATTTTTGAGATACATGTATTTTAGGAAATCATCAAGTGTGCCATTTGCTGATTCATTGGTGCAGTAATCTTCAAGCTCTTCAGCTATTTCGATCAAAAGATCTTTTCTTATCATCACGACTTTCTCTTCTTTACAAATGAAAGAATTTTTATTGCGAAAAAAAAATTAAAAGGTACGTGCAGCTATTGTAACCATCAGCAAATTGGCGTGCTCGTTTAATCTTCCACTCGCTTTTCACCTATAACGATGTCGCCAACAATAGATCTTAAATAGCCTTCATATGCGATATTCAAGCCCTCAATAATTACTGGATCGTGTGCGTCAATATCACCCAGTATTTGCTTATCATCATAGCTATTTCCAACAATTGCTAAGGAACAATGTTCGCTTTGTATTGGAAAAAGTCCGACACCTATGATTTCCTCTCCAAATGTAACAAACCAAGTTTCTTCACTATGGTCTGTCGTTGTGTTTGGTATATGTATGGCCTGCTTCAGGTCTGCACATTTAATCAGATCAAAATTCATTTTCTTTATCTATTTTACATAGATAGACAGCTTGAAATGGAATATTGTTTTTTAAAACCGGACAATATATTGCCGTATTCGATCTTGGAAGTGATCACTTACAGGAAGTTGCTAGGGCTACAATGAGGTTGCAGCCCTAGCAACTGGATAAAAATTTGTCGGCACTGATGCTGTTTTATAGCATCAATGAAAACTATTTTGCAAAAATTTCAGCTAGTTTTTTATCTAACTCTTCACCACGCAAATATTTAGCAATAATTTTTCCATTTGGATCAACCAGAAAATTCATGGGAATAGCCTTGACATCATACATGGCCCCTGCTTCATTTTCCCATCCCTTAAGATCCCCCACCTGTTTCCAAGTCAGTCCATCATCTTGAATAGCTTTTAACCATTTCGCTTTATCCGCGGCTTTATCCATGGAAACTCCTAGAATTTCAAAGCCTTGTTTCTGGTATTTCGCATACGCTTTTACTAAATTTGGATTTTCACGACGGCAAGGTGCACACCAAGATGCCCAAAAATCAATCAGGACATACTTTCCACGGTAGTCCGATAACTTGACCGGTTTACCATCAACATCGGGCTGTGTAAAATCTTGTGCTTCTACTCCTTCGCTCGTTTTTTTGACCAGAGCAATACGCTTAGCAAGGTCTTTCCCAAGAATAGAGTTTTGTAAGCTCGGATCTAATGTGCTAAATATTTTTTCGGCTTTGACAGCGTCAAACTCGGGTGGTAATGTTGAGTTAAATGCCATCAAGGCCATATAGCTTTTTGGATTTTTGGAAACATAGTCCAACTTTGCATCGATTGTCTGTTGCTGTATCACATTAGCACGATCTTCCAATGTTTTAATGTATTTGGGGTCTTGCTGATCTGCAAGCGATTTGGACTTATATTCATTTTCCAATACCTGATACTGGTCATAAATCGGCTTTAGCATAGCATTTACCCGATCATTTTCTGCATTCAAAGGAGATCCAGTTATCTTTGCATGTCGTATAGAATCTGCCGCCGCGAATTTGATTGTTGTTCCTTCTATCAAAAAAGGCAATATATCTTGCTTTGGTGGTTTCGCTGGATCGAAAGGGGCATTATCGTGAATGATACGTAAATGCGCTTCCATCGGTGACGGAATAGTTCCTTTAAATTCAAATTTTCCATTTTTCATTTCAACAGAATCAATCTTTTCTTTTCCTTCGTAGCTCAGACGAAGATAGGCTTTTGCAGGTTTATCTAATTTGCCCACTGTACCTTGCAGCGTATAATTTTGCTGCGCATATCCCATCGCTGGCAATATACAGGCCAATGCGAGGGTCCATTTTATATTTCTCATATTCATTCAGTATTTATTCTACTATTTAAAATTTATTTTGACACGTTTTCAGTACCTTTTTTTAAGGTTTGCCCAACAATGCCCGTTTGTAATAATTGTTTATAAAGCTTTTCGTCACGAAGGACAAGTAGGGCGTCTTGGAAACTCTTATTCGATTCATTTCTGATGCGCGCCATATAATCCCCACCGGTATAAAGTAGTGAGGCAACCTGCGCTTTAAATTCTATGTCGATGGCAGCATGGGCACTTTGATGATCTTCTGGAGGTATAGCAATAGACTGCTTACGTGCTGCTGAAATCAGCTGTCTATGCACTTCTTTAGGCACATTAAATCGAGAATTAAATGCGGTAAAGTCTGGATAAGCATTCAGTAACGCGCGACGATTCTGCTGTACAAATTCAAATCCACCTTTGGCAACAATCCCATTGTTCATGAACTGTGCCATCCAGGTGCTATATAGATTTGTGTCGATGGGCACAAATCGGTCTGGCATGATGCCTCCGCCGCCATACACGGTTCTTTTATTAGTCAATGTGCTGTACTTTAAAGAATCTGGAAAAGAAATATGTCCTGCTTCCAATAATTCCTTAGAGGCCATACGGCGATTAAAATCCTGGAAATAATCTTCCTTTCCTTTGGTATAGGGCTTCTGAATTGACCGTCCGGATGGAGTATAGTAGCGGGCTCCTGTTAGATTCATTTCTGAACCGTCAGACAATGGAACGGGTTTCTGCATGAGGCCTTTTCCAAAACTGCGCCGACCGATGACCACTGCGCGATCCCAGTCCTGAAGTGCTCCTGTAACGATTTCACTGGCTGAAGCTGTGGATTCGTCAATTAGGACGACCAATTCCCCTTCGTAAAATTGACCATAACCGCCAGTGAAGTAGTAATCTTTTCCGCCTTGGTTAGGTACGGAATAAAAAACAATTTTCTCTTTGGGTAAAAATTCATCTGCGACACCAATAGCGGATTGCACATAGCCGCCACCATTACTCTGCAGGTCCAGGATCAATTTTTTCATTCCCTGGCTTTTGAGGCTCTTTAAAGCAGCGTCTATTTCCTGACGCGTGGTCTGATTGAAAATTGAAAGTGCAATATAGCCAATTTCCTTGTCGACCATATAGCTTTCACGAACGGATTTCTCCAGTATATTTTCGCGTACTATGCTTATATTTTTGCTGTCAGTGCTTCCCGGCGACACGATTGTCAACACAACCGGTACATCTTTTTCCCCACGCAATTTTTCCATAATCTCACGGTTCCCCCATTTTTCCCCAACGATGCTATCGCCATCAATGCCGAGGATTTGGTCACCAACACGGATTCCTGCACGCATGGCTGGACCATCTGGATTAACTTTTGTTACGAAGGTCTGTTCATTATTTTTTAGAAACTGAATGCCAATTCCAGCAAAACTTCCACTCATGACCACACGCATTTGCTCGGCTTCCTCACGACTCGTATAACGTGAATGAGGATCTAAATCCGAAATCATTGCTTTGATCGCGGCATCTACCAAATGTTCTTCATTTACCTGGTCGACATAATTCTGCTGAATAAGCTTCAGTGCCTCCTCAAATTTATATTTTGGATTCATCTGAGCCTGTAAAGACAGTCCCAGACCGAGCATTCCGACGAGTAAGCTTGTTGCTTTACTATTCATAGTGTATCTTGGTTTAATAGTCTATTTTTCGTTTTTAAGGATTTCAATAGCAAGGGATAGTTCATCCATCAATTTACTCGGACTTCCCGAATAACCTCCTGAGCAATAGCGCACACGACCGTTTTTAACAATGATCTTCCGTGGAATGGAAGAGTCGCCGAACAATGGAACCAATTGTCTAAATAGTACATCTTGTTCTTTAGTTACTGGATTGACGGAATCGTGTAAGAGATTGAAACGGAAACCTTCACTACGAACATAGTTGACTGACTTATCTTTATAATTTCCGGTCTGCATGGTACCCAGCATATATATCGCAACCTGTTTGTCCTGTGCATATTTATCGACTAAAAGCTGCATTCCGGGGAATGCCATGATACATGGTCGACACCAAGTCGCCCAGAAATCCACTACCACAATTTTGTCTTTCCAGTCTTCTGGCGTAATAAATAGCCCGTCAGCGGTTTCTAAACGAAAATTAGGCATCGGGTGATTGACCCAGTTATGATCAACATAGGCTTGCAATGCGGCTTTTTCTTCATCAGATTTTAATCCCGCCAGATAAGTTTGATAACCACTTTCATCATTGGGGTGTCCTTTTAAGTAAATTGATTTAAGCTTGTCAAACATCCGCGGCGTCATTGCATTGTATCGCGCGCTCATTTCCAGTAAAGGCAGGATTTGCTTATCATCGCCAAGCCCTTCTAAAACCTGAAGATTAATTTCATTCAGTTCGGCATTATTGTATTTAGCATCTTCGGAGAGCAGCGTAAAGTATTTCCGTGCTTCTGTATATTTTTTGAGATCATTTAACAAGGAGATATGGGTAAAGAGACGGTCATTCAAGTTTTTAACCACATTGGAATCTGCCTGTGCCTGATTTTCAAAGTCAACCTGATAAGAATTGTCCTTTCGTCGAGCTATCAATTTGGGAAAAACAGCTTCGGAAACTTGATAAAGACTATCTTTTCCTACTGTCTTAAACATGTAAGCACGCATAATATTCCATCGCATCAACTCATTTCCTGTGCGGAAATCGATATCATCGTAAAGCTTAGCAAATTTGTCTAGCCGCTTAGTATCGAAATAAGCCGAACCTAACCCTCGGTAAACCGCATAATAGATAAATCCCTGACCATTTGGACTTTGTTTCCATTGCTGAAGGG
Source organism: Sphingobacterium sp. UBA5996 (assembly GCF_002429765.1). Taxonomy (NCBI): domain Bacteria; kingdom Pseudomonadati; phylum Bacteroidota; class Sphingobacteriia; order Sphingobacteriales; family Sphingobacteriaceae; genus Sphingobacterium; species Sphingobacterium sp. UBA5996. The sequence goes on along the minus strand of NZ_DJAS01000017.1, from coordinate 212,906 downwards.
GGAAATCCTTCAAAAAATTTTCATATATATTGATTACCTCGTCGTTAGTGGGATTGCCGACCATTGTATTACGATAAGCGATGAATCGCGCTGTCGCTCCCTTCGGATAATCAGCATTTACGCGCTGCTCAATTAACTGCGTTAATTCCTTATCTTGTAAACCTGCGCTACCAAAAGAATAGAGCTGACCAAGTACATCCTCCGTAAGGTCTTTTTGTGCCAATTGAGTCATAATGAGTTTCTTAGCGTAAGCATTAAAAGCATCACCTAAAGCCAATTTTTGTAAGTTCATAAAAGACTGAAAATAGCGGAGGTATTGCTTTCCGGACAAGGCAAACTCTTTATCAGCCAAGCTTTTGAGGTATTCTGCAGGCATCGCTGCGGGCTGGTTGCCATAATAAGTGAAAATTCCACCTGCTGCTATGGTGGGCTGTTGGAAGGCAGCCTCTCCAAGAAAGGCTCCCGGTACTGCTTTTCCTTTTGCATCACTTAAAGCTACCGCATAGCCTCGATCCTGATTGTTATCTATTACGTCGGGATGATCAAATTCGCCCTGATAGAATTTTACAGCAATAAAAGCCGTTGTCGGTTTGACAGGTAGCACTACTGTCCATAGCCCTGCTGCATTTTTTTGCATGGGAAGACTAATTTGCCTCCATGAAAAATCTTCGAAGAGAAAACAGGCCGCATTTATTGCATCGCTAAATTCAAGATCTTTATCCTTGGCATCGTATAGCACTTGAACAGGTTCAGATGTTCTAGGTTTGGCTGGTTTAAAAACACTGCTGTCAAATCGAGGCTGTGCATATGACACAGCCTGAACAAACAACAGCACTAAAAAAATAAATTCTTTTTTCATCTTATATTATTTTACATTGGTCTTTGACCTATTTCTGGATTGAGCTGTAAATATTTATTTGCTACCGGATATACATAGCTAGCACTATTAATTTTGAGTGTATACTCTTGATTTATAAATTGTCTTTTAAATTCTTTCGCCAATTTAGCATCAAGATTGAACCGACGCATATCCAGCCAGCGTAAACCTGTTCCGAAAAACTCCCGTCGGCGTTCATCCACGATGATTTGTAACGCCTGGTCTGCTGAGGTTGCCGATAACGGTGTAAAATCCTGTTGCTTGAATCGCTTTGCGCGCAGCTTGTTGACAAATTCCATTGCGGTCGCTGTATTTCCTTTTCGCGCCTCAACTTCGGCTTTGATAAGTAACATCTCTGGAACAGAAGGTCCAGCATTAGGAGCACCGACCATCACGCTCATTTTTTTTGAGCGCAATGCGCCACTTGGCATCTGACCAGTACCAGCTTGCATATAAACTGTACGTCGAAGATCTTTGGTATCAAAAAGAGAAACAAGCTCGGGATTTAATTGTTGATCAATCATTTGTCCAACCTGTTTTAAAAAATAGGTTTCAGGATGATTGAACGGAAGGGGGTATCCAGATGCCGATGTCGCGAACTGTTGTAAATCTAAAAGTGTTGCATTGTATTGGAGGGCTACATCCGCATGCGTCGCTGCTAAATCGAAATTACGCATATGAAGATGTACAATGGCCAACAAAGCTTCTACAGCAGCTTTATTCGGATGTCTATTATTGCTTGCCGTTGTCGGAATATCAACTAATGCTTCGTTTAAATCTTGAAGTATCTGCGCATACACCTGGGCGAGCGATGCTCGCTTTAGCGAAGCAAATAAATCAGGTTGTAAAAGCAGGGGTACCCCCAATGCATTTCCGGCAGTCTTTGGGTCATAAATGTCTCCATAAAGATTAGCCAACACAAAATAAGCATAAGCTCTTTGGATTTTCGCTTCTGCCAAGAGTGCACGCTTCTCCTTCTCTAAACCATCCTCGCTTTGCATCACGCCAGCAATGACTTCATTGGCCGTATAAATTTGTTTATAAGGTCTTGACCAGTTCAGATCTTCTGTATTATCCGGCACAAGTTGCGAGGACCAAATATAAGGCCACGCGATACTTTCAATTTGTTGTTGTTGGTATGCCAGATTAGCAAAAGTGATATCGTCACTAGATAATATCGGTGTACTAAAAGTAGGCGAAAATACCGTTGTATTATTTAAGAGATAAGCATAATCTGTAGTATACTTTAATTCCCTACGGTTATACTGTTCAACTTCCACATATTTACGGCAGCCCTGCATAACGGCTGTCAGCGCAAAAATCGATGCAAAAAAAATATATTTGGTTTTCATGCTGTTTATTTTTTAAAAGGTGGCGTCAATGGTTAAGAAAAAATTCTTGGTAGGCGGCAAATTATTATAGCTATTCGTGCGTACATAAAGGGGATCAATACCTAGTTTATTTGCTTTCCAAAGAATGCCTAAATTTCGTACGGCAGCGTTTACACCGACAGATTTAAACGGCGTACGCTTAAGTGAAGTTGACGGTACGCTATATCCCAACGATATCTGTTGAAAACGTATATGGCTAGCATCAATAACCATTAGCTCGGAATCTCTAAACCTGTTGAAGCTATTTGTATTTATGTTTTTTAAGCCCGGAACATTTGTTGTTGCTTCATCACCCGGATTTCGCCAACGCGCTGTCTGCATCTTGTTTGTGTTAAGCACACCATAGAAAGTTCCTTGGTATTGTGGATAATTACCAAATGTTTCCAGACGTTTGACATTTCCAAGATCGTAGGTTATGCGAAAGCCAAGATTAATACCTTTATATGAAAATGTATTCATAAAACCACCAAAGTAAGGCGCCGTTTTACGTCCCATATACACGAGATCTTCACGGACAAATACATTGCGTCCCCCTTGCGTACTCTTTACGATGTCACCGTTGGCTTTGGCAATTTGTGACTGTCCCGTCTCATCGAGCCCCCCCCACTTATAGGCATATAGATAATCCAAGGGCATCCCTTCTAAAATCGAACCATTGATGTAGTTACTAATGTCTGTTGCTATTAAGCGTGAATCCGTAACTTTGTTGGTGTTGTAGGAAAAGTTAAGGGTGGAGCTCCATCGAAAGTCTTTCTTGCGAATGATAAGTCCCTGTATACCCAGATCGATTCCATTAGATTGCATTGTTCCGCCATTAAATTGGAGGTCTGTCCATCCATATGTCGCATTATAAGGAAAAGTGTACAGGATATCACGTGTGTGTTTTTTATAAAGATCAAATGCGATGTTTAATCTGTTATTGATCAAACTGATATCAAGTCCGTAATTTTGCGTATATACCTTTTCCCATCCAACCTCAGGGTTTCGCGGTTGCGATATTGATGCCGGTATTTCACCGGTTGCATAATCAGCCCCTTCGACGTTGATGATGGTAACATTCGATCCACCTTGTGGAACGGTACCACCGACACCATAGGTAATACGAAGGTTCAGCGCATTTAGCCAATCGACTTCTTGCATAAAACGTTCGGACTTGATATTCCATTTGGCCCCAGCAGACCAGATTGGTTTAGCTCGCTTCGATCTTGAAATACCAACCAACGTAAGATCGTCAAAACGTGCACTTGCAGACAAAATGTACCTATCTTTAAGAAATGATAATGCTCCATTGGAGTAATAAGACATCTTGCGTAGGTTAGCTCTGCTAATGCCATCTGACCCCGTAATCGACTGCTGCCAGCCCTCTATCCCCATGAAGCTACCAAGCTGATTATACGGAGCGATTGAATAGGTATCTTCATTAAAGCCATATCCCGTTTGTGATGAGCTAAAGCCTGTTTGAGAACTAATCTCTGCTCCTGCGAGAAGATTTAAATTAACGAAGTCACCCCACGTCTTATTGACATTACCTTGCAAGCGAATATTATACTGTGTGGCATTTTGGTCTCGCAATGCGATTCTCCCGCCCTGTACGAAATTTTTGGTGAACGTATTATTTTGGAAATCAACAGTAGAATAATAATTTAAAAAGTCACGCATTGAATAACTTTTTAATTCGTCAAGATTTCGACTGTTTGCAATGGTACGTTGAAGCATACCTGACAGGCTGATGTTCGCCCAGCTAGTCACTTTGGCGTTGAGATCAGCATTAATTCTTATGCGATTGTCTGCAGTGGTATATTTGTTGTAGTCCAGTTCATCTATTGGACTATAGGTCCAGTCATACAACCCAATCTCTTTTAGATTTGCTGCTACAGACTCTGTAAAACGCAATGATCGCCGATTTCTACTTCCATCGGGATTAACCAATAATTCATATGGCCTTAATCCCTCAGTCGAATTGCCAATGGCGTTTGCCGCAACTTGGTTAGCAACAGTATTCGTATAATTATAATTCAATCCCGTTGTCAAACTTAATCGTTGATTTAAAAAGTTTGTCGATAAAGTTGAATTCATAAAAAAGGACTGGGCCTGATTGGAACGGAATACGGGAACATCCTTTGCGTAGCTGCCCGAGAACGCATACGTTGTCCTTCCATTTCCGCCTGAGAGGGAAAGGTTGTGCTGTTGGGTCACTGCATTCTGTAGCAGGTATTTCCGAATTTGGCTGGTATTGTCAATTTGACCTAAACGATCGAGCTGTTTAGCCAACTCATCATCGCTAATCAATCCCTTTTTATTTTTATACATCCATTGAACCGCTTCACTAGCAGGCTTATTGGTATTAAAAGGTTGCCATGACGAATTCCAATCTTCCGGATCAGCTATCCAGCCATAATCGAACATTTCCTTTTCAAAATCAATATACTGCGCAGTGGTCATCCGATCCAAGCTATTAAGATCTGCTGGAGCTGAAATACTGAGGCTGGTATTATAAGAGATGACGGGTTCGCCTACACGTCCTTTTTTTGTTTCAATGACGATAACACCATTTGCCGCCTGCGCCCCCCATATGGAAGCTGCTGCCGCATCTTTAAGTACGGTAATACTTTCAATATCTGCCGGATTTAAACGACTCAATATGGAATTGTTGGCAAATTGCGTGGTATTTTTTACCAAGTCCTGATCGATTGCGGGAAAGCCATCTATGACAATAAGTGGACGCTTAGAATCGCCATCTGTATTGAAGGTGTTTACTCCTCTGACGGTGATTGAATTCTTCACCGGGTCAACCTGTACGCCAGGAATCATGCCTGCAATGCGATCCAAAAGATTAATGGAAGGCACTTCCTTCAACTGTTTAGCGGTAATTTGGCCAAAAGCCCCAGTTGCACGTTCTTTTGCAATTTTTTGGTATCCTGTCGACACAACTTCAACCTCATCCAGTTGATTGTTAACCGAGCCCAGGGTGACATTGATCTGTGTATCGCTGCCGATGACCTTTCGGGTAGGCTCCATACCAACATAAGAAAAAATGATTGCTTCTGCTGGATCCTTTAGGCGCAGGGTATAGCTTCCGTCGCTACTGGTGGTTACACCCGACCGTACGGCGTAGCCATCCGGTATCACAGTAACACCAGCAAGTGCTGTTCCGTTGTTATCTTTAACCTTACCCGTAATGACTTTCCAGAAGCGGTCGTCTCCATCATTGTCTCGTTTGCCCCGCGAATCTTTTATAATCGTGAAGTAATTGTTCTGTACATAAAGAAACAAGAAGTTATTTGGATAAAGAAGTTCTTTTAACACGGTCTCCACAGGAAGCCTTTTGTTTTTCGGAATATGCTCACTGTTGACAAAGGCATCCCGGATCAAGCCCTCTTCATAGGAAAATTTAGTTCCATAGATTCGGGTAACTTCGCTAAGAGCCTGACTGAGACTAGCTCTTTTTTGCGCAAAACTACCCGTGGTACTCAACAGGCAGACTATAGGCACAAGTAATTTAGTTTTCATAAATTTCGATTGATTAATTTTCGTTTTTTAATTAGGTTTTATTATTATTTGTTTGTTTTTCATTTCGATGTTTACATTCATAGTATGTTTGATAACAAAGAGGATGTCATCTATTTTTTTAAGTGGTATAACACCTGTAAATCGCTTATTGAGCAATGTTGGATCTTCTACTACAACTTGATAGCCATAGTTATCTTCCAATACATCTACAATATTTGCTAAGCTGTTATGTTCAATACTGAGTTCACCGCGCGTCCAGGATAGCACCCTATTCGCATCGTTAGTAACAACCTGATTTGCTTTTGCCGATGTATCATAGACGAAAGTCTCCCCTGGTTTTAGTATACGATCTTCACCGTTTTGTCCCTGAATACGGACGCTTCCCTCAAATAGAGCCACTTCGATACGTCCACGACGGTCTTTCACATTAAACTTTGTCCCCAACACAGTCAATGAAAGATCCCCCACGTGCACAACAAAGAAGTCGCTTTCGCGCAGACGGTTTTTAATGGCAGTATGTTTTACCTCAAACATGCCTTCTCCTTCAAGCCAAACTTCGCGCGGTTTATCCGTTTTCCAACTGCGGACGAATGAAATGTGAGAGTTACTATTTAGTCTGATGATAGAAGAATCCGGAAGGGAAAGTCGACGTTGTTCACCGAAGGCCGTATTGGTCTCTTTAGTCCCAAATTGGCTAACATCATATGCCACCACAATAAATAACAAGATGGCTGCTGCAGATGCTGTCCACCGGAATAAAGTGCGTACAATCCGACTACGTTGTTTTTTGCTTTCGTAGATTGGAATTTGTGCTTGAATCCTCGCCCAGCGCTCGTCACTACTTAAGGTACTTTGTGCAGTGGTCTGATTCTGGATCAATAAGGCCCATGTTTTGGCGAGAGCCATTTCGTCTGAAAGATGTGGATAATGAAGACTAAGTTCAGACCAAAAATCGGTTAAGGTAGCTTCCGGCATTAGCACTGCCAGCACAAAATCCTCATCCGCAAAAAAATCTGTTGCCTTATAATCTTTATATTTTGATAATCGAGAGTTCATACTGTTTTATATAGGTTACACCTCTCGACAGAATTTTACCCCAATAAATTATATTTTTTTTAAAAAAAACAGACTTACCCAGTCAAATCATCATTAAACAGCGCTAATGCTGACTATGATTGTAAATACTATCTATTATTTATTTCGGAAAAACTTGCAGATAGGTGAAAGATTTAGTGATAACGCAGCTCGTTAAGTATATGGAGTAGTACCAATAAACCAAAAGTGCCAAAATGTTTCCTCAAACTTTCCAATGCCCTGTAGTACAATTTATAAGTATCTTTGGTCGAAAGACCCATAATTTCGGCAATTTCGTCATACGGCAACTCTTCAAAAAAGCGCAGGTGGATAACTTCTCGTTGACGTGTGGTCATCTGCTGCAGCGCTTGATCCAGCTTATCTCTTACCTCTTGGGCACGTTCCTGACGGATCATACTGAGATCATGAGGTAGTTCGATGGTAAAGGGCAAATAATCAAGGGATGAGTGAGCAATATCCGCCCTTCGCATGGATTGTTCTATTTTCTTGATCAGTGTGCGCCGGAATGCCTTAAACAGATAATTTTTCACCGCGACATCTACACTTAAAGTTTCCCTATTGCACCATAGTTTAACAAATAGCTCTTGAATGCTATCTTCGATGATTTCTTCGTCTTGCGTAAATTTAAATCCATAATTGAACAACAGGTGGTTGTAGCGTTCAAAAAGTATTTTGAACGAAGGTTCATGTCCAACTTGAAACATTTGCCAAATCTGTTGATCAGAGTTCATTTATAAATTTGAGCCGTTTTTGCTTTTCAGTTTAAGTAGATAAAATTTAATTCAAATCTAGCAATTTTTTTCGATCAATCTAATCATTGATTAGATATGCATAGGCAATACTAGGTATACAAAAATAAGAAATACATATTACATCAGTACGCAATCAGGTAAACATGCCCCTATTTATCGATTTGCAATTGGTCGGGAACTGCCTATGCTATCGCATGATCCTAGCTATACATATTTCTGTCGCTCATTAGCGTCATTTCGTCTCATATCGCTAAAGGAACTTTTTTAGACCGATAAATTTGAACCGTAATCAGATTTAAGAATGAATAGAAAAGAAACAATAGAACAGATCTCAAAACTATCCCAAGTATCAGCCCCTGAATGCGAAAGAGTCCTGGATGCACTCGAAATCGTACTCAGCCAAAAATTAGCGCGAAAAAAGGGGCTTCGACATAGCTTCGATTTACTCTATAAAATTATGGAAAAATTAAAGGATAAAATCGTCATTATATTCTTGTTCACCTTAATTTCTACGGCTGTTCATGCTCAGATTCCCCCAACACAAAAAATAGGCGGGGTCGTCACAGATCGATTATCCGGCCAACAGCTCGCTGCCGTATCTATCCGAGTGTTGGAAAAACCAGGTTTGGTTGCAGTAACCTCCGATAAGGGTGAATTCGTTTTGCCCAATCTTCCAGTCGGACGATATACCGTACAGGCTTATTGCTTAGGCTACGAGCTTACAGTGATTAAAGAGATTATGTTAACTTCTAAAAAAGAGATCGCATTAGAAATTGCGATGGATCCGACGCATTACGTATTGAAAGACGTAGTAGTGGCAGCCAATAAGGAAAGAGCTTCAAATAAAATGGCGCTGACTGGAGGACGTTTACTTCGGATTGAAGAAATTAATCGCTATGCCGGCGGAATGGATGATCCCGCCCGTCTGGTTAGTTCTTTTGCCGGGGTATCTTCAAGTCTTGGAAATAATGGCATCTCAGTACATGGAAATGCACCAAGTATGCTTCAGTGGAAACTTGAGGGAATAGAAATACCGAATCCAAATCACTTTGCAGATATAGCGACTTTGGGCGGCGGCATACTGACTTCATTGAGCACAAATGTTTTAGCCAACTCGGATTTCTATAATAGCGCCTTTCCTGCAGAATATAACAATGCCGTATCAGGGGTATTTGACCTAAAATTGCGGACAGGAAATAATCGGAAACATGAACATACCTTCCAAGCAGGGTTATTGGGCTTGGATTTCGCTTCGGAGGGACCTTTTAGTACAAATAATGATGCTTCTTATTTGATTAATTACCGCTATTCTACAACAGGCTTAATGAGCAAACTTAACGCAGGAGAAACTAATGGGCAGTTATTGGACTATCAGGATCTAAATTTTAAATTAAACTTTCCGAGTAAGCATAAAGGAACATTTTCAATTTGGGGAAACGCATTAGCCGATAGGTTCCGTACAAAAAAAGAATCAGAATCAAGCTGGAAGTATATGGATGATCGTAAATCCTCAAAAACAGACCAGATGTCTGCAGCAGCCGGCATTACCCATCGCTATTTTTTTGAGAATGGAGGAGTTCTTCGTACCACTTTGGCTACTACCCATTCAACTAATAAGGCAACCGAAGATATCTTCAACGATAGTACCGAAATGCCCTATTTAAATTTAAGAAACCGCTATACCAATGTGATTTTAACATCTTCCTTTGATAAAAAATATGCGGAGAAGTATAGCAATAAAACCGGCTTTACGGTAACAAACATGTATTACAACACCCAGCTGGATCGTTCACCTTTTGTAGGAAAACCATTGCAGGCAATTTCCGAAGGAAAAGGGACTACCACATTGCTTTCAGCTTACAGCAGTTCATTAATTGAATTAAACAAAAAAATCTATGTAACATTAGGGCTCAATGCACAGTTATTAACCCTGAATAACCATTGGACGGTTGAACCACGAGCTGCTATAAAGTGGTCTTCAGGACCTAAAAGCTCGATTGCCATGGCTTATGGCCTACATAGCCGTATGGAGAAGATGGACGTATTCCTTGTAAAAGATAGAGGAAATGGCCAACCACTAAATAAGGATGTTGATTTCACCAAAGCGCACCATATGTCTTTATCCTATCAATATAAACTGTCGGATAACATGCGTATCAAACTAGAACCGTTTTATCAATATCTCTTCCATGTGCCAGTTATTGCGGATAGCTCATATTCCATCCTTAACCGCAACCTATTCTACGTGGAAGATGCGCTGGTGAACCGGGGCAAAGGACAGCATGTCGGATTGGATATTACAATCGAGCGCTACTTACAAAAAGGTGTTTATTATATGTTGACCGCCACTCTATTTGATGCCAAATTTGCGGGTGGAGACGCCATTTGGCATAACGGCAAATTTAACAGGCGTTTTATTATTAATGGATTGACAGGCAAAGAATGGTTTATGGACAAACAGCAACGGGATCTACTAAGCGTTAACCTGAAATTGACCTTGCAAGGAGGAGAAAGATATGCTCCGGTATTGGAAAAGTCTTCCCTTAACCATCCTGATAAAGAAATCCAATACGAGGAAAAAAATGCATTTGCTAAACAATTCTCCCCCATGTTTATCGCTAATTATTCGATAAGTTATAGACTTAACAGATTGAAACGATCGCACGAGATTGCAATCAAATGGCTGAATGTTACAGGCGCAAAAGAGTATTATGGACATCAATATAATCTAAAGACAGGGGCCATAGTACCCAAAAAACAAGCAACATCACTTTTTAATATACTGTATAGAATGGATTTTTAATGTAATTTTAGTACCTATATGAGCCAAAGCAAACCGTATCATTTTTTATTTGCCTCCAATTATAGACCATGGAGGCATCTAACCTTTATTGTAACCTTAGTTATTATTACTTTTAATCAAACATTTATAGTGTATCAAGACATTATGTCTTCTTTGGGAAACACTATCTTTTTAATTTGTTTTCTCTCATTTGTCACTTACCTACTAACAACATATCTGAATTATTTTTACCTCATACCAAAGTTCTTGTTAAAGGAAAACTATACCATTTATATCCTTTTGTTAGTATCTTTTGTGGTAGCGCTTATGGGCTGCACGCTTGTTTTGGAATATTCCATACGCGCAATTTTGAGTCTACCGCATCGCATAACATCCTATAGCAATCCAATTATCCTAATAGACAGTCTATCTTCCTCAGCAATGACTATAATCTGTCTATGGAGCATGTCAGTTATAAAACTCTTTCGAAAATGGAATAAAAAGAACGAAGATGTGATGATGCTGGAGCAGAACTTCCTTGAAACAGAAGTAAACAAACTGAAAGGACAAGTTTCGCCAATCTTTATGTCGAGAGCCTTACGTAAAGCGGCCTTAATAACCGCATCAGATCCACAAAAAGCCTCACAAATATTGATGTTACTCGGTCATTTACTGCGCTACCAACTCTATGACTGCGATAGAAATAAAGTTTTCCTTAATTCCGAAATAATCTTCCTAAAAAACTTACTACAATTAAAAAAATTTATTGAAGATAGCCGTTTTGAATATGTTCTGGAGGTAAAGGGAAAAACCAACAATTTGCTGATTTCTCCTCTTTTATTCATCGTATTGATACAGTCCATACTGATAGCAAATGAAATTAAAAGCTTAAGTATTAACGTTGAAATTTCAGAAAAAAAAATACGCTTTATCGTAAACTATGAGAACACTTATCTATTACCCCCGGAATACAAAATGGAAATAACCGACAAATTAAATATACTCTATCCTGATTTATATATATTTACTATGGAATCCGGAAATATAAGTCTTCAACTAGATCTTAAGGAATGGAAATAGCCGTAGAAAATAAAGAAATTGCTTTCTTAATTGCGGATCGCTACAGCATACAAAGGCATCTTTGTATGCAACTATTTATGCTGTTAATTTCAATTGGGATATTCTTCGATGCGCCTGATAAACTAAACTTATCTTTCGACAGAACTTGCGGTTGGGTAGCCTACTATGTGTTTATGAATATGCTGGTTTATGTAAACGTTTACCTGCTATTCCCCTTCTTTTTGGCCAAAGATAAGCTGATACATTATTTAATTGCTGCCGTGTTATTTTCCGTACTTGCGCTATTGATAGTGATAATCCTACAACATATGTTCTACGATATCGCAGTCAGCCGAAACGATCCCAGCCCTACAGCTATATTTCTGAGTTTAGCATCTAGCCTATTGGCAATCATCCTATTTATTGTCGGCACTTCATCCCTTTTACTCTTTAAGCCTTTAATAAAAAGCAAAATAAAGCAGCAGGAGTTACAAAAAGCAACTACTGAATCGGAACTCAAATTTTTAAAGAGTCAAATCAATCCTCATTTTTTATTCAATACGATTAATAATGCCAATATACTGGTGGATGAAGATCCTAACATGGCAGCCCACATTTTAACCAAACTGGATGACTTACTGCAATACCAGTTCACTAACAACAGCAGGGATAAAGTTTCATTGTCTGACGATGTATGTCTATTGACAGACTATCTGGAATTGGAGAAAGTCAGAAGGGACCAATTTGAGTTCGATATAAAAATTTGGGGAGACAGCAATAAAGTAATTGTTGCTCCTTTGTTATTCATTCCTTTTGTAGAAAATGCTGTTAAACACAACCTGAACAGTAATGGCATATCTTATGTTAATATATCCTTTCAATTAGAAAAAGAATCCCTTATTTTTATATGCAAAAATTCAAAATCTATAAACCAAAGGCAAAAAGAAAGGGGGGGTATCGGATTGAGCAATATCGTTCGTAGATTACAGTTGCTTTACGAAAATCGGCACGATTTAGAAATAGAAGAAACAGAACAAAATTATATCGTAAAATTAACGCTACTATTATGAGATGTATCATTGTAGATGACGAGCCTATAGCGCGTAAAGGAATAAGGAAACTAGTCGATCAGATTGCATCTCTTGAACTTCTTGAAAGTTTCAACAATGCTGTTTCTGCGGGTATATTTATACAACAAAACGCTGTTGATTTAATCTTTCTGGATATCAATATGCCGGAAATTAACGGAATTGAGTTTGCACAAAATATTCCCAAAAATACGCTTGTGATTTTTACCACCGCTTATTCCGAATATGCCGTAGACAGCTATGAGGTCGACGCAATTGATTATCTTGTTAAACCTATTGATACCGTTCGTTTTCGTAAAGCTGTAGACAAGGCGATTGTTTATCATGGACTTCTTTTAGATGAAGAGAATAAAAATTTAGAGCAAATCACGGATGATTATATTTTTGTAAAATCTGACCGTAGATTTTTTAAGATCAATCTCAACGAAATTCTTTTTATTGAATCTCTTAAAGATTATGTCATTTTCCAAATGGAAGATCAACGCGTGATTACACGTATGACCATAAAGAATATACATGACTGGCTTCCAAAATCTATTTTCTTGCGGATAAATCGCTCCTATATCATTAATAAACATAAAATCGACTCATTTGACCATAATGACGTGTTTATCGACAAATATGAAATCGCGATTGGCAAATCCTATCATGATACCTTTTTTCAAGAGATTCTCCCTTAATACTTTTTAATTTAAACTGGTTAGCCTATTTTGAAAGTCAATTATTTCCCATACAGTTATGAAAAAAATATTTACTCTTCTCTTTATTATCCATCTTACTGCGCAGGCTTACGCACAACGTAAGCAATATGAAACAGCCGATATCAACTCCTGGTTTGAAGAGCTCAAAACTGCCTCAGATCAGAGTTTCAAGTTATGGAATAAAAGTATATACGGACCAATTCTTCTTATTGATCCCGCCACACGCACGATCTATGCCAACGAATTGGATGGAAAAAAAACTTTAAAACCATCAGCTAACTTATATACTGGAATTCTACCTCAGGAGGTCAATTTTTCCAACACGGCACTGGATTGGAATGACAAGAGGTGGGCAATGATTATGTTGCCACTTCCAGAAAACAGGGATGATCGTATAAATCTGCTTGCACATGAGTCATTTCATCGTATACAACCTGATTTGGGTTTCTCACTAAATAATGCGAACAATAATCACCTCGACGAAAAAGATGGCCGGATTAGCTTACGTCTTGAATTTGAAGCTTTAAAACAAGCTTTAATGTCCACACATAAAAATGACATGAAACGTCATCTCACCAATGCCCTATTTTTTAGAAAATATAGATACGTGTTATTCGATGAAGCTGCTAAAAATGAGAATTTATTGGAAATTAACGAAGGAATTGCCGAATTTACAGGAATAATAGTCAGTGCCCGCAGCGATGAATCGACAAAACAATATCTTATAAATGGTATTAATCGATCTCAAAACAATCGCACCTTTGTAAGATCATTTGCCTACCAAACGACGCCAACTTATGGTTATCTGCTGTATAAAACGGATAACGATTGGAATAAAAAAATAGATAAAGAAACTGACCTAACAGCATTATTTATCCGCAAGTCTGCTATTTCTCTCCTTCCGCCAACTGAACAAAATTTTAAAAATCTTTCCAAAGCATATAATGCAGCTGTAATTTTTGAAGAAGAAAATAAAAGGGATGCTGAAAATAAACGCTTAGTCAAAACTTACAAAAACAAGTTTGTCGAATCTTCTCATTTTGAAATTCGTTTCGAAAAAATGAACTATTCTTTCGACCCTAGAACCATCATTCCAATCGAAAACTTGGGCACATACTATCCCACCACCCGAATTACAGATGTTTGGGGGATTTTAGATGTCACAAATGGGGCTTTAATTAGTCCTGATTGGAAAAAGGTATCCATCACTAAACCTATATCCATTGAAAAAAATCTCATTAAGGGGGATGGATGGACACTAGAGCTCAATAGTAATTACACGATAGAAATTGATCAACAAAACAATTTTTACTTAAAGCATGTAAAAATAAAATAACAAAATGAAGTCGGAATCAGCTCCTCTACGGACACATGCAGCATACGTATCTTTAATCCGATTGCTCCAATGCATATCACTTCGCTATTGGAGCCAAACCTTTATTTTGAAATTTCTTGAAAAAATAGAGAACCAATAAAAACTGTGTATAGCCATATACCGCATCTTCTACAGGAATCGTCAGTATCCTGATGCCCATGAATTCCATTGGGTTGTAATTCACTATCGGCGATTCCAATCCAGTCCCCGTGAGTATACCATTCACAGGTAAAAATCCCAACATGAGCAGGGTAAAAACCAAAGAGGCTTGCGTAATCCATTGCACGCGTAAAACAAAATGGAAAATCAACAGTGTTAAAATAGTGACTACAGCGGTTACCAGAGTATAAATTCGATCTGTATAACGGAGAGCAACCACGGCGCATATAATGATGCTTACAAAAACTACGATGTTGTTAAAGGCGGAAAGGGATTGCAGTTTAAAAAATTTGTCAATGCAAAAATAAGTAAAAATACAAGAAAAAGGAATGAAGATAAAGAACAGCCACTCTTCTATTGGCAGTCCTGCTATCACCAGTCCTAAAGTATATCTTGTGTCAAACCACCAAACTCCCTCACTCGTAAACCACACATCCCAAGCGATAAAAAATATAGCAACAAGCGCAGATGCTTTTAAGAATGGAAAAAATTCACGGTCGAATCGAAGCCGCTTGTCGAAGGATGCGACAAAACAGATTACTACCGTAAAGAATAAGATAAGCGAATAAGTATATTGCATCATATTTTTTCATTGTTAGAATACATTTTAAAGTATTTCATTGGCACATACAGAAAACCGAAACATTCCCCTTCTTCCTTGCCCAAATGTTTGTGATGCTGCTTGTGAGCACGCCGAAGAGCCAAAAAATAACGATTATTTGTTTTACTCATCCATTTGAAACGCTGATGTATAAAGATATCGTGAACGAAAAAATAAGCCAAACCATACAGCATAATCCCAATGCCGATATAAAAAAGATAATTGTAATCTCTTAAAGAGCCAAAATACATTAGGGCGATGGTCGGAACAGCAAAAATAATGAAGAAGTAATCATTTTTCTCCAAAAATCCCTCGTTACTATGATCATGGTGATCCCTATGGAGCATCCATAAGAAGCCATGCATAATATATTTATGAATTAACCAGGTAGCGCCTTCCATGGCGATGAAAGTGAGCAGTATAATAATCAAGTTCATATTGCGATAAGCTGATGGATTTATAAATAAGCCGCCTTATAGCGCACGTAACTTTTAACTGCGACATAAGCTTTTTGAATATTAGGTATTCTAATCCTATTTTCCAAAATTTCTTCAGAAGATTTCTTTCGGATCCGTGAAAAGAGAGAGAGATAATATTTATAAGCTAAATAAACTCCAAACTTAGACGACGCAGGTAACTTCTTGATTCCCAAAAGTGCTTCTTTAAATTCGGTATGAATTTCCTCTTCGATACGACGTTTCATGATATTATCGAATTGGCCCATATCCAAATTTGGAAAATAGGTGCGTCCAAGCACCTGATAATCTTCTTTTAGATCGCGTAAAAAATTGATTTTTTGAAATGCCGAACCGAGCTTCATGGCATAAGGCTTTAGCTCTTCATAGCGCTGACGGTCGCCTTCACAAAAAACCTGTAGACACATCAGTCCCACGACCTCTGCAGAACCATAAATATATTCCTTGTAGCGTTCTGAATTGTACTCAACTTTGTTAAGATCCATCTCCATACTATGAAGAAATTGATTGATAAGGGACATATCAATATTATATTTGCGTACGGTTTCCTGAAAAGATTGCAGGATAGGATTTAACGAAATGCCTTCATCTAAAGCATTGGTGGTTTCCAAATAAAGTCGCCCCAATAACCGTTGCTTGTCATAACCATGAAAACTATCGACAATTTCATCAGCCAATCGTACATAACCATATATCGCATAAATACTTGCACGAATGCTCGGCTTTAGAGCCAAAATACCGAGCGAAAAACTTGTACTATACTTTTCAGTTGTTTTTTTACTCACTTCATAAGCGAGTTCATCAAATAGTTTTTTCATGATCTTATAATTTACGCAATAATTCAATGGCTTCTTTGGCGGCTATCTTACCCGATATAATGGATGGAGGTACCCCGGGGCCGGGCACCGTCAGCTGTCCTGTATAAAAAAGATTCTTAACTTTCTTATTCCTGATTTTCGGTTTCAATACCGCTGTTTGTGTCAATGTATTTGCTAATCCATAAGCATTTCCGCCATAAGCATTATAATCGCTTACAAAGTCGCTCACACAGTAACTTCTTTTATATACGATCTGTTCATACAACATATTTGAACCAGTATGCTTTTCTAGACGCTTTAACATATGAATAAGATATTTTTCACGCGTTTCTTCATCGTCCGAAATAGCTGTAGCCAATGGCATTAATAAGAAAAGATTCTCCGTATTTGCAGGCGCCACATTGGGATCCGTTTTGGATGGACAACAAGCATAAAACAAAGGATTCTGAGGCCACTTCTTTTCGCCATAGATACATTCAATATGATCATCCAATGGATGCTCAAAAAACAAGGTGTGGTGCGTTAAATTAGGAATAGGAGACTTCATACCTAAGTAATATATCAAACTGGATGGTGCAAACGTCCTGGTTTTCCAATAATCCTCATCGTAGTTTCTGAACTCTTTATCTAATAATGTTTCAATATGATGATAATCTGCCGAGGCAACCACAACATCATAATCATGATACACTCCGTTAATCTCCAGCGAACTGATCGTATTATTTTTAACCTTCATTCCATCGACATTATGATCAAAATGAAAAGTTACGCCTTGCTTCTCAGCCACCTGTTGCATCGCTAGCACCAATTGAAAAAAACCTCCTTTTGGATAATGAGTACCTAATGCATAACCGCCATAATTCATTAGGCTGTATAAGGCCGGAATATTTTTGGGTGAAGCACCCAAAAATATAACAGGAAATTCCATTAATGTGCGTAGCCTCTGGTCCTTAAAATATTTAGCAACATAGGATCTAAAATTAGAAAGCAGATCGAGCTTAAAAGCACTAAGAGCAATCTTAGGGGACAGAAATTCACTCCAATTGTGACAGGGTTTATTGACAAAGTCGCGCATGCCTACCTCATACTTAAATTTGGCAGCCTCCATAAATTTATCCAGCTGCTCACCCGCTCCAGGTTCGATCTGCTCAAACAACTGCTTTAATTCCGGATAAGATTCGGGTACGCTAATCTGCCCTGAACTAAATATCATTTCAAATTGCGGATTGAGCGAAACGAGCTCAAAAAAATCCGCTGTACTGCAATCAAAATCTAAAAAAAATGACTCAATGATATCAGGCATCCAGTACCAGCTTGGTCCCATATCAAATTTAAATCCTTCAACTGTGTCAAACTGTCTCGCCCTCCCACCGGGCACCGTATGCTTTTCATAAACATGTACATCGCATCCAGCCTGAGCGAGATAAGCCGCAGCTGAAAGACCTGAAAAACCCGCACCTATAACTGCTACCTTCTTCTTCATTTATGTTAATTTGATTCCTTCTTCTTCACTGATGTTAATTAAACTAAGGATGTTATTTCGCTATATTGATCTGCTCCAACAGTTTATCTGGTGAAATATTCTTATCATAAATCACCTGATGAAATTTGCTCAGCTTATCCAATAGACTTATTAATGTTATTTTTTCACTGTATGTCAAATTACCTGAAACAATTTGTGTTGCATGCCGTATTTTTTCCATTTGTTGATCTAAAGCTAATCGACCATTCTCCGTAATATAAATCACTTTACTTCGACGATCCGATTCTGAATTTTGCTGGCTAATCCATCCTTGTTTGATTAAACGGTTAATAATGGCCATACCCGCAGGTTTTTCATGAATATTCCTTCTGATTAGCTCCATTTTTGTCATCTCACCAAATGACCTAAGGGTAATAAGATATATATATTCCTCCTGGGTTGAAAAATCAGATTCCCATATAGCCGCTTTGGAATAGCTTTTTGCAAACCTATTCATATGCACAAGTAAGGTGCTGATTACACTTTCTGGCGTGCGCCCATTCTCTTTTCCTTCCCAATAGGGCTCAACAGAAATTCCTGTTTCCTTTGCCGTTACCCAACGCTTAAATCCATCGGAGTCATCGCTAAAGCTATCAGTAACTTCTGTTTCCGCGTCAAATTCCTCGACTAATCCAATGATTTCTTTTAAAAGCTTATACTTCATACGCACAAATTAGAACACTAATATACTACTATAGTTTTATGTATAAAAAAAAAGGGTTGTTTTTAGGATAAAAATAAACTAATCAAAATAATATAGAGCTTAATTCTGAGTTACTATTAGTTTGTAATATACTAAAAAACAGCAATAATACCTGAATTTGAGATCAAATAGACCGCATATGTATTAAATTTTGTTACGAACGATACGATCAAGCTCACTTCGATTATATGGAACAAAAGAATGTAAGGGTTTTATTGTCACCAATTGACGAATGCCAGTGACAATAAAGAAATGAAAATGAGATTTTAAAAACGATCTTATTTTGACAGATGTCCATCTCTAAAAAAGAATTATGGCAAAATCGAATCAAAATCAACAAAAAATGCCAAATGAGCATTTACATGAGTTATTTGTAGACGAATTAAAAGATATTTTGGGTGCTGAAAAACAACTTTTAAAAGGGTTAAAGAAAATGAGCAAAGCAGCCGAAGATGAACAACTGAAACAGGCATTTGAAAAACATCATGGCCAGACCGAACAGCAGATTGAGCGGCTTAAGGAAGTGTTTTCCGTATTGGGAATCGCTGCTCGAGGTAAGAAATGCAAAGCCATGGAGGGGCTCCTAGAGGAAGCTGACGAGATTATCGAAAATTTTGAAGGAGACCCAGCATTGGATGCAGCGCTTATTTCTGCAGCGCAAAAAGTTGAACATTATGAGATAGCAAGTTATGGTTGTCTGGTTACATTTGCAAAGCTGATGAAACATTCAGAAGCAGAGCAATTGCTACAACAAACACTTGATGAAGAAAAAGAAACAGATACGTTACTTACAGAAATTGCTGTTTCCGGTGTAAATGAATCTGCTTAAGCATTAATAACCAAAAATGAAGTGCTCGAAAAATCGGGCATTTCATTTTTGGTTTCAAATCCTGTTCCTGCAATATAAATTCCATCTTATATGTTTGGAAACCTAAGGGAATGACGCTTTTAAACTTCTATATTCCGAGTATACATTGATTAATTTCAATCGTACAAGAAGTATATCTCTGCTTCCAATATCGAAATTGAGAGTGATTTTTCCCTATCAAATTTTAAACGATTTCATCGGGATATTGTTCTTCAATCAAGAAATATCATATGGAAGATCTATTATATTCGATAGCCGTCAGCATAGTCATTATTTGGGCGGTAACTTTTCTTGGCGGGTTTGTAACAGAAGATATTGTTCACGTCTTATTAATTTTGGCTACTGTAACATTCATATTTCGTGCAATAACAATGAATGGGAGCCGCGAAGCTCGCAGATCCGAGGAATAAGATATTGCCGACACGACTAAAGCTTAATCATTTTCGTTTAAATTTACTTTTCGCCTACTCAGATTATTTTTTTGGAATAAAAATCCATTTTAAATTTACTTCGTGATACATCGTGTGATGGATAAAATGTATTTATTCTATTTATAAAAACGCTAACTGTCTAAAAGGAGAGGCAGATTGCTACAATGCTCGGGAAAGAATACCTAGCCAAACCGCTAACTAAAATTAAAAATTTATTTATATTTTAGGGTATTTACACAGGAAATAACACAAATAAAAGATGTAATGGCTTATGAAGATTCTCTTGACAGGTGTGACGGGTTATATTGCCAAACGCCTATTACCCGTATTATTGGAGCAAGGACATGAGCTTATCTGCTGTGTTAGGGATAGAGATCGTCTCAATATTCCAACTGAACAGCATAATATAGATGTTATCGAAGTAGATTTTCTGGATAAAGAAACACTCAAAAACGTGCCGACTGATTTTGATGTAGCTTATTATCTTATACATTCGATGGCTACCCAAACTGGCGACTTTCAACGCATGGAAATTGAATGCGCTACCAATTTCAAAAATTTCATTGAGTCGACCAAAGCACGGCAGATTATCTATTTGAGTGGAATAAGTAATTCCAATCAGCTTTCCAAACATCTGGATTCAAGGAGAAATGTAGAAAAAGTATTAGCGAGTGGTTCAATTCCCATTACAACATTAAGGGCTGGTATAATTGTCGGGTCAGGTAGTGCTTCTTTCGAAATCATACGCGATTTAGTGGAAAAACTCCCCATTATGGTGACACCAAAATGGCTTAAAACTAAATGCCAGCCAATAGCAATCCGGAATGTCATTGAATTTATGGTCGGTGTTATGCTGAACGCTGAAACATACCACAAAAGTTATGATATTGGTGGTCC
Organism: Sphingobacterium sp. UBA5996; assembly: GCF_002429765.1. Classification (NCBI taxonomy): domain Bacteria; kingdom Pseudomonadati; phylum Bacteroidota; class Sphingobacteriia; order Sphingobacteriales; family Sphingobacteriaceae; genus Sphingobacterium; species Sphingobacterium sp. UBA5996. Next base: position 191,801 of record NZ_DJAS01000017.1, on the reverse strand, counting down.
GGATGTTCTTACTTACAAAGAAATGCTTTTGCAGTATGCCACTGAAAGAAAGCTTAAGAGACATATTTACATCGTTCCCGTGATGACACCCAGACTATCTTCCTATTGGCTCTATTTTGTTACTTCGACTTCATACAATTTGGCAAAAAACTTAGTTGACAGTATGAAAGTAGAAGTGATTTGTAAACCAAATCGTCTAGCCGAGCAACTTGGCATCACACTGATCAACTACCGTACCGCTATCCAATTGGCTTTCCAAAAAATTGAAAGTGACCATGTGATTTCGAGCTGGAAAGATGCGCAGACCAGTAACATTTTATCTGGAGGATTGAGTAGACTGCTGGAAGTACCCGCTTATGGCTGCTTTAAAGATGTACGTAGTGTTACACTGGGCAACAGTGACGCTTCATTAAATAAGATCTGGTCTATAGGAGGACAATCGGGTTGGTACTATGGCAATTGGCTTTGGAAAATCCGGGGCTTTATGGATCAATTGGTTGGTGGGGTCGGGATGCGACGAGGGCGGAAAAGCAAAACTGATCTTTCCGCAGGTGACACCCTTGATTTTTGGCGTGTATTAATTGCAGATAAAAAACAGAAAAGACTACTTCTCTATGCAGAGATGAAATTACCGGGTGAAGCGTGGCTCGAATTTAAAATCGAGGGACAAACGTTGATACAAACTGCGACTTTTAGGCCATTGGGAATTTCAGGTAGGCTATATTGGTATGCCGTGCTACCATTTCACGCCTTTATATTTAAAGGACTAATCGAGCAAATAGCAAAATTGGAAAAATAATGTGTTGATTACTGTTATTTTGACGCCACTTTTACGATTATATCAATTTTTTAGGAAACTATGTTGTATTTTCACTGAGAGATGAACACCCATCGGTGGATTCACATCGCTAACAATGCAAAAAAAATGACCATCCCAAATCAAATACATAAACCATACGACACATCCGATAAAAGCGACTTCAATACCTGTCAACGAATTCTGGAGGAACTTTGTAGCCAGACCAAAATGAGATATGGTTTGATACGTAAAAAAGATGGAGTAAAATGGGGAAATTGGTGCGTTTATGACTATCAGTCTCAGCAAATAGTCAATAAAAACAGCGACACCTACGTTAAAATATATCAAGAAATTAGAACAGGTTTTTCGCCTATTTACATTAATGATAGTGCACAATGTACTGTTGATCAATGGACTGACGTTCTTCAGGAATTCGGCTTAAAAAGTTATATCTCTTACCCAATAGTTAACAAGAAGGATGCTATTGTAGGGCACATGAGTTTTATGAATGCGGAACCTGTACATTTTGACCGAACCAAGTTGGAAACGCTGCTCCCCGTTTGTAGTGATTTAATTGCAATAGATTTTAAAACAATATTCGGCCTTAACAAGGCGAGAAGAGAATTAAAACAGGAGCTCAGTTACACCAAAAACAGAGAGCTCATTTTAACCTCCCTAGCCCATGATCTGAATAACCCTGTGAGTATCGTAAAGGTGATATCACAATATCTGATGGGGAGTGTAAAAGATGATAACCAAAAACGCTTAATAAAGAAAATAGAAGAAGCGTCTCTTCGGATGAAAGGAATGATCGATGATATATTGGATTTCAGCAGTATACGTCTTGAAAATAAACCCACAATAATTAATGAATGTTTCCGAATCGATACCTTAATTAGACAAATCCTATCCGAATATGAATTTTTACATAATAAAACATTAATTGCCAACATCGATCTTCCAACTGAGATACGTTGTGATCAACATAAAATGGGAAGAGCCTTTGCAAATTTAATTGGAAATGCAATAAAGCATGGGAACCCGGATAAAAATATAGAAATTAACGCATTCATTAAAGAAGGGCAATTTATTTTTAGCGTTACAAATGAACTTATATTCCCTCAACAAGTGTCGGATTTATCAGACTTATTCGAACCGTTTATACGAGGAGACAATAGCAAAGGTTTAGGATTAGGACTATTTATTGCACGTGAAATAGCAAAACTTCACAAAGGGACAATAATCGTTCACTCAGACAACACTAAGATTACCTTTGAGCTGGCTATCCCTACAGATTTCATGAGATCTATTCAATAACATGTATTAAAGTTGGTCTAACATATAACGCCCAATTGACATCACTTCAAAGAGGGTGTGCCAATCACACCCTAAATCTCGTCAAGTACTTCACATGTTTGGTACTGGACAGTTTTGTTCAATAAGTTTCTCATGTTTTAGCTCGCTCCAGAAGTCATTGGGGATCTTAACGTTGAACGAATTTGCATTTTCTACCGCCTGTTCAGCAGTATGTGCACCCGGTATCACCCCAGATACTTCTTCGGGAGCTGCCGAAAATTGTAATGCTGCTGTGCGAAGATCAACATTATGATTTTTTGCGACCTGATACAAAGCATTTAGTTTTTCCTTGACACCAGCAGGGAAAGTTCCATCGTAGAGATAACGGTTTTTTCCAGCTAAAAATCCAGCACATAATGGCGCTCCCACAATGATTGAAATACCTCGTTCAGCTACTTTAGGAAAAACTTGATTCAGCCCTTCCTCGTGTTTTATCAATGAATACTGACAGGCTGAAAGAAAAACATCTGGATCTGCAACTTCCAATGTCTGTAATATCGGTGCAACGGTATTAACTCCTAGCCCCCAGCCTTTAATAATCCCTTCTTCTCTCATCCTAGTCAATTCAGGCATCGCCCCGTGTGCAGCTTGCTCGAAATAATAAGAATAGCTGTCTTTCATATCTCCATTGTCTGGTGACAGGTCATGAATAAATACCATATCTATCGAAGATAGTCCTAAGCGTTGTAAACTATCTTCTAAGCTCCTTCTTACACCTGAAGCAGTATAATCATAGCGGTAGCCAAAATTTAATTTCCCTTTCCACAGCGACTGGTCCATTTTAAAATCCTCTTGAGGCAACATGAGTCTGCCCACTTTTGTTGACAAGGTAAAACTTTCCCTAGGCTGATCTTTTAAAAATAAGCCCATTCGGCGTTCGCTTATACCTAAACCGTACCATGGGGATGTATCAAACAATCGTATTCCCGCCTTCCACGCCGCTTCTACTGCCTCCAAGCATGCGTAATCAGTATGGTACTGAAATCCATTCCCTAAGGCTACGCCTCCAAATCCTGCCTTATCAACTGGACGAAATCTTTCCTTTTGCATTAAATTTTCTGTTGCATTCATATCTTTTCCATTAATGTTTAATTTTCCCATTCGCTTAGCTTCACCTAATCAACTTTGTTCGCGTTTCACTCTTTCCGCAAGTTCATCATGCGCAGTAAGATCAAGACGTAACGGTGTAATGGATACTAAATTATGCTCTACTGCCCAACGATCTGTGCCTTTATCAGCAGGTTCTAAAGGTACGACAGTGATCCAATAGTTTTCCCTTCCCATAGGATCTTCTCCCGATACAACCCTGCCGTCATACAACCTTACTGATTGTCTTGTCCATGCTATGCCCTGCGGTTGGGCTGGGAAATTCACATTGTAAAGCGCGGGTTCTTTATTTTCCATTAATATTTTTAGCACATCCCTTGTCCATGCAGATAAGCCTTCAAAATCCGGTTCAGTCTTTCCGACAGGGGTGCTCAAAGCAATACCCGTAACACCAAGAAGGGTGGCCTGCTTTGCAGCAGCTAGTGTACCCGAATGCCACATAGAATTACCAAGATTCGGCCCCATATTGATACCGGAAAGGACAACCTGCGTATCAGGAAACATATGTAAACCCAATGCTACGCAGTCTGCCGGAGTTCCATTGACCCTAAAAGCTTCAATATCTTCAAAAGTAATAGGTGCCCGCCGGTAACTTAGCGGCCGGGAATGCGTAATCGCATGTCCCATTGACGACTGCTCCACATCGGGTGCCACAATTTTTACTGTCCCAAACTGTTTCGCTATCCTTGCCAGTGCTGCGATACCAGGCGAATAAATGCCATCGTCGTTGGTAATAAGTATATTCATAGTTGTTCTTTTCTTTGAAAACCAATCTCAGCCATGCTTTGTTCAATTGTTATGAAAGAACATGGCAAAAACATAAGATTAGTACATAACCCTACCGCTGGGGATGATACCAATGGGGACAAAGATGAACTATGTCAATTAATTGAAAATCGTGGACACAATTGCACAGTAGTCGCAAAACAAAACGCTGTCAAGAAGATCGATCCGCAGACTGATATCATTGCCTTGGCCGGCGGTGATGGCACGATCAGAGCTGCAGTTTTAGCGCTATTGGAAAAAAAACTAAAATTTAAAAGACCAATCGCCATATTGCCACAAGGAACTGCAAACAATATTGCTATTTCTCTTGGGATTCCCCTTGATTGTGAAAAAGCCATTGATCTCTGGAACGACTGTAAACTTAAAAAAATCGATGTAGGAATGGTTTTGGGATTAGCAAAAAAGCCCCTCCATTTTATAGAATCTATCGGTTTCGGGGTATTTCCTTTACTGATGGAGAAAATGGATAAAAAAAGTTTAGCGGAAGATCTTAGTGCGGAAGAAGAAATAAAAATTGCACTCCAACAATTACGCGAACTGGTCCAAACGTTCCCAGCCAAGAAGCTGAAGATAAAGTTAGCAGAAAGTAACTTTGAAACAGAATGTATTCTCGCTGAAGTTATGAATATTCCAAGCATGGGGCCGCGACTAATCTTATCTTCTAATGCTGATCCGGGCGACGGACAATTCGACATTATCATTGTAACTGACAAGCAACGGCAGGAACTTTTAGACTATATTGACGGGCTATTGAATGGATCCGATGTAGCATTGAAAATAAAACCCATCCAAGCTAGCCGGTTGACCATGGAATGGGAAGGCAAAAAAATACACATCGATGATGAATGCAGAAGTTACAGTGGCCAGCAAATAAAAATTACCTTGCTTGATAGCCTTATTGAAATTGTTGCTGGCGAAAGTGAGCTATAGTTTTTGCCAACGATAACGCTACGAACGCTGTTCCCTACTAAAAACAACAAGTCAAATGAATAGATTGAAAAATAAAGATCGTACGGCAAGCATACTTATTTCTATGATGACAGCGATCGCTGATACGGATTCAAAGAAGTCAAATACAGACTTGTCCGAAAGTCAAGAAAATGACATTTCCAAACGACAAAAGCGTCCTAATACCGATTTATCAGGTATTAAAGACGATCGTACCCATAATAAGGACGCAGAACAAGCCGCACAGAAAGAGAAAGACGACGAAGACACACCCGATCTTTCTGGTGATATCAATGTTTAAAAGGAAATTATCCTATTATCGTTGCATTGGCAGTGACTGACTGAAAGTTGCTGGGTCTCATTATAACTTAACCTTTTCGAGGTGGGAAGAAGAACAGCCTTGGGTTTATCTTAAAATAGATCCAAACGGCTTTACCCATTTTAATCAATTCTTTCGAGGATAAGTTACGTGAACGGAAAGCTAAAATCAACGATAAAGAGAAACTGACCATAAAATTGAAAAACCCGATCATTCCAACCCCCAAAATACCCCAAAACCAGATCTCAGCAGGCAACTCCATACCATGCCCAAATAAACACAATGCCAAATTCCCACTCGCAAATGTAATATGCCTAATATCCAAATTTAAACCTAAAAAAAGTCCGACCGGAGCTGTAGTTCCCATAAAAATTCCAAACCAAACGTTCGATACAATACCTGCCCATTTTTTCTCATAAAACAAAGCTATTTTATTTGTCTGCCGCTGTCCGAATATCTTTTTCAACATAGGATGCTCCTGAATGCGATAATAAACTGAATTGTGCTTGTCTCTATTTGATATACTTCCAGCAATAATTCCCGAAAGAAATAAAAAAACTCCCGCGATTGATGCATGAAAAACTAAAGGTGTTTTTACAGGGTTAAGGTCGTTAACAAGATGTAACCACTGTGCACTCGCAATATTAACATGAGACAGCTGTTGAATCAACCAGACAAAAAAAAGACTCATCGGAAAAGCCATCACAACATTACCAACAAAAGCAATGAACTGAGACCGAAATAACCTTCCAAATAATTCAGCAAACATCCAATAACGATGTCTGTTATTTCCAGCTCCGGAAGCTCCCTGCTCAATTGCATTGACCAAAGCAGAAGCCGTCATTGCGGGTTGTTTGGTTGCTAAAGTTGCACCAAAAAGATAAATTAACGTGAAACCTATCGCATAATTCAGGCTATATAAAAATGCATGACCAAATTCACTGGTATGTACCTTTCCCAATAATAACTTTAAGATACACATCACACCTACAATGAGGCCACCACCACAGGCGGATCGGAACATTTTCCAATATTCTTTTTCACTTGAGGTGATATAGTGTTCACCGGTCTGCGCGGTATGATGCGTAATCTCGTAGGCCAAAAGTTGTGTACTCTGTCCAATTAATTTGCGAATATTGCTTTTCCCGGAATTGTATCCAAGGAGAGTGATTGCCAGTTTGATTGTCTTTTGCTTCTTTTCATCCGGATGATCAATCACCAAAAAATATAAAATTTCTCGGATCCTTTCTAATTGTTGCCGCATGCGCAAAAGGGATTGATTCACTTTAATTGAAATGCCAAAACGATGTGAATTGTCGAATGCTGTTTCGATATACGCTTCGCATTGTCTATGTAGCACCAAAATCTGCTTATAAGATAGATCGTTGGATGGAATAAACTTTATATTGGATTGCAAAAGACGATCATTCAATTCGGTAAATTCCCGCATAATTGCAATAAATGGACTATCAAAATTTTGAAACTCCGGCACCATCTTGTTTACATCTGTTTCCATAGCACGCCCTGTAATACGTTGGACCAACACTTCCAGTCCATACAATATTTCAATCATCCCAAAGCCAGTTTCATCGTCATAAATCGTTTGCAATCCACATAAACAAAACAGTTCATCAACCTGATCCTGAGGGATCGTTGCTATCCACTCAGCATCGCGAGATTTATAAAAAACTTGATTTAAAAGATATTGTAAAGTAGACTTCGGCGGCTGAAAAGGTAGATACCGTTCTGTAATTCTTTTTTTTAGTTCGTAAAAAAAATCTGCATAACTTATGATGCCCGTATCAGAAATCAGCTGATCAAAATCCTTGGCAACCAGGATTCTTTTAAGATAAAGCTGAAAGCATTGAAGTTCTTCCGGTGATGCATCAAAATAGTCTAATAAAAATTGAATGTCAGTCCGATAATGTAAATTGACATGCTTTGGACGAACGACGTCTACCAGTGAAACCAAAAAATCAACATTTATATAAGCTGGGTCTGCTATTTGAGTTTTAAAATGTTCAAATAAACTCTTTACCTGCGACTCGCTATCCTGTTCCTGTTCCATATATAATAAAATTCCTCTCTAGATACCAAGTTTGGGCACGTTTTGTTTTTAAAATCTAAAAGAGATATGCTTTACATCGTGTCAAAGAGCTACTAGAATGAATGATATCTATCATTTTTCAATCCATAGCATTTTCATAATTTTATAGCTAAGAAATTATAAATCAAAAGTGAACGATAAAGAAAAGACAAAAATGAAAAAAAACGACAAATTGAAGCCCGCAAAAATATGTTATGAACATATCGGCGGTAAACTCGGTCAGCTCTTTCTCGAAAATTTGATAACAAAAGGCTGGTTGGCAAAAAAAGATCCCGCAGATAAAAACTTCTATATCACTGAACTTGGAGAGTCGCAATTGATAGCATTTGGAATAGACTTATCACAAATTAAACCCTAATTACCATGAACTTATTATTGGATTACGACAATTTCTTTTTACCGGTCGATGACCTCGATATAGCAAAGAAATTTTATCGAGACCAACTTGGGCTCGAAACTAAGTTTGACTTTCCAGCAAAAGGGATGACTGCGTTCAAAATAGGCGACAATGAACCAGCTATCATACTGAGTTCTGCTCAACAGGCAAAACCATGTATCTGGTTTACCGTTGCAGATGTTAAGGCAACCTATGCATATTTAAAGGAAAAGGGGATCGTATTTTTAAGCGAGCCGTTTGAGATTATGACAGGTCTAGCAGTCGAATTTAATGATCCTTTCGGAAATAAGCTTGGAATAACCGATTATTCCAAATCAAATAAAATTTGATTTTAATACCAACTGGGCTTTTAAGACGCTAGTAAATAATTGCAAACTGATTGATACAAACACGAGTCGACTTTTTATTTTATCGAGGCAAAAGGCTGGGTCATTTATTGTAAAAATACAATAATTTCTGCGCTCTAAAGACCGTCGATAAGATACCAACTCAGAATAAGACCAATGACAAAAATTAATACAGCAACAATGGTGATACTATTCGAAGTTTGAACGAAGTTCTCTTCCTCAATTTGCTTATTTGTCTTTCGGTATTTAAAGAAAGCAACAATAACAGTCAATGCACCAATAACCACAATGGAAACGCCAACAACGCCAGAATATTCATGTTGGGAGCCAACAACGACATCTTTCTTTAAAATGAGCTCTATCTGACGAATAAATAATGAAAATTTAACGACTACGAATCCAAAGCCCATAATCCCTAAGCTGGTTCGTATCCAAGCGAGAAAAGTCCGTTCATTAGCAAGATGGTCATTTACCTTCTGTGGTACACTGTTATTTGACATTTAAATAAATTTTGTGGTTTTCCCCTATATAAACGCTGCAGAACTTTAAAAAGTTTGCATCATATTTTAATGTTTCGATCGTTAAAATTTCTTTCCAAAGTCTTTTCTACATACCGTAAGCGATTTGCGAATAGCAAACGACAATTTTGCCGACAGGTTAAACAAACACTTGCAAAATTACCACATTGGAACATCTGTTTATATTCCAGACGTTGACGTTTCAATTTATCAGATCTTTAATCAAAAATACCGATGCAACTATAGTGAACTACGCCATGATACATCTTAAGGATATGTTAAACTTTTAAGATTAACACTTTTTAACCATGTAATATGGTAACTTTAACAAAAATTAGAATTTACATCAACCACAAATGCCCTTTTTAGACCATGTTCTGCAAGTTCCTACCTACGGATGGAAAGACGCCGATGGAAACCTCGTTAAGCCAACCAAGAAAGAAATTTTCAAAGAATTCTTCAAACGCCTCAATATTTTTAAGGATAAACGAAATTGGCTACCCTTTTTTAGCTGGTTCAAAGTAGCCTGCCTAATTCCGTTTTTTATACTCTTTTTGATATACCACTTCAGTTGGTGGACAGTATTGGCAGCCTTCCTCTATAGTATGATTGTTATGGGAACCCATGGCACGATATGGCATCATCGATTTGCCACACATGGTGCATTTAAATTCCGTAACGGTTTCTGGCGCTTTGTCACACAGAATCTGACTATCAATGTAATTCCCGAAGAAATATATGTGATTTCGCATCATGTGCATCATGCCAAATCGGATAAACCCGGCGATCCATACAATGCACAGGCTGGCTTTCTATACTGTTTCTTAGCCGATGTAAATCATCAGCCTATTGCTAAGGACCTGACGGAAAATTCATATAACCGGGTGAAATTACTTATGCGACACACAGGTGTTACAGCCAATAGCTATGCACAATATAAAAAGTGGGGATCATATGTCAATCCATCGCACGCCGTGTGGTCATGGATACTTAATTGGGCCTTTTGGTATGCCATGTTCTATCTGATTGGTGGTCATGCCCTTGCTTGCACACTCTTTGGCGCGGCTGGCTTCTGGGCTGTCGGCGTCCGAACCTTCAACTATGAAGGCCATGCAAAAGGCGAAGACAAACAACGGGAAGGCATCGATTTCAATGAGAAGGACAAATCCATAAATCAATTATGGCCAGGCATTGTAGCAGGTGAATGGCACAATAACCATCATCTATACCCCAAGAGTGCACGTAGTGGTTTCAAACCATACCAAATTGACCTTGCGTGGTGTTATATTAAAATAATGCATAAACTAGGAGCAGTTAGCAGTTATAGGGATGACAAGAAAAGATTTGATGAACACTATCGCCTCCCCTACCTACAATCAAAAGAATAATAGTCAAATTTGGTGTTAAACGCATTCACAGCGATTTTTTTGCCTAAGAGATTGTGCCGATTGTAGCCTGATACTCGCTGTGAATAGCTTATTTTTTGACCCCTGCCACCTATTCGATACTATACAGAAGCGTACAAGCGCCGAACGGTTTATACACAATTATTTTTCCATGTAATAAAGATCCGAAAATATTTTTGACAGTTTCTCAGGATCTTCTCTCCATGCGGCATACATACCTTGCCCCATATCATCCGGAACGATGTCCAATTTTCCAGCGGATACATATTCCAATATTTTCACCGCTGTAGTATCTGGATCTGGCATCTCCCAATCGCTTCCTTTGTTCATATCAGTATCTATAGCTCCAGGGTTCACCGCATACACGGCTACACCATCTTTAGCCAATTCGATGCGAACGGATAGTGTAGCCGAATAGAGGGCTGCTTTTGACGCCGCATAACCAGCAATTGAGGGTAACGGAGAATATGCCGCAATGGAAACGATATTAATCATAATAGACGGTCCATTCGTTATGAGAATTGGAGCAAATGCACGCATCATTTTTATTGTCCCAAAATAATTCACCTCTAGATCATGTTCCATGCCCAAAAGTTCTCCTTGCAACATGTTTCCTGGATTTAAGGTTCCGGCGTTATTGATCAGAATTTCTGTATCGAGAGCTGCATTTGCAATCTCCGCTATTTGTTCATCGTCCGTAATGTCCAGTTGTAAAGGCACTATTCGATCATCATCGAATAACGGCATCGATTTCAAATTTCTGCAGGTGGCATATATCTTTCCTGCTCCATGATTAAGCAGTGCACTCACCAGTGATTTACCTATTCCTCTATTGGCTCCTGTAACCAAGATGATTTTATCTTTAAAAACATGCATCGTGTAATATTTATTAGTTTACACAAAACTATATCAAAAGAGAACCCTAAAAAATCCGAAACTTGCGATAATTGCAGTACTCTTGATTCATGGAAGATAACAAATCGCATTTTTGAATATCAATAGCTATTATTGATATTTTATCCTGGTTAAAGACTATTTTAAATACAAAAGCATCTATAGGACAACGTACTACTCAAAGACATTCAATAGTGATAATCAAACAGTTAATCAACTCTAGGAAATATGCTTTTTACTAAGGCTGCATAAAGGGCTTCCTGCGTCACAGGTTTGACTAACCAACACGTTATGGCAAGAGGCTGACAAAGCTGCGCTATATTATGTTCGTCAGCACTAAAAACAGGAATAATATGCTGGTCAAAATTATTATTGTATTTTTTTTCGAAAATATGCTGTATGGTTTCAATACCACTCATAATGGGCAATTGATTATCAATCAAAATAGCATCAAAACGGCGCCCCGCCTTCAACATTTGTACTACTTCAAATCCTGTTTTTGCTTGCGTTGTATTAATCTTTTTCAAAGACAGCATCCGTGCCAAATCATTTCGTTCATACGCTTCCTCAGCAACAATAAGCACATCCTTTATTTCTCCCAGTCCTCCCCATTCTTCCGTTTCCCAAATAGCAGGTACTTGGATATTGAAAAAGAATCGGCTTCCGGCATCGAAAATGCTTTCCACTTTCAATTCACTATCCATCATATGAAGCAATTTATTCGATATGGTCAGTCCCAAACCAGTCCCGCCATAGCGTTTAGTCATCGAGTTATCTTCTTGCGAAAAAGCTTCAAATATCTTTTCCAATTTTTCTTGTTTGATACCTATACCTGTATCTTTTACGCTGAAACATAACACAGCTTGGCCAGGACCTTCTGATACGACTGAAATACTGAGTTCAATGGTGCCCTTCTCCGTAAATTTAGTCGCATTACTCAGTAAATTCATTAATACTTGCTTGATACGCAGCGCATCAACCCAGATGTATTTGGGTACATTGGGAGCGATATTCAAATAAAACTCTAGTCTTTTGGCTTTGAGCTGTATGTTAAGAAAGTTTGTCAATTGAATAACTAATTCGTAAAGATCAGTCTGTTCGACATCCAGTTCCAATTTGCCTGCTTCAATTTTGGAAAAGTCTAGGATATCTGTGACAATTCCAAGCAATAAATTAGCAGATTGATCCACGATCGTGAGGTACTCCCTTTGCGTCTCCTCAAGTGCTGTTCCGAGCAGTAAATCGGTAAAGCCAACAATTCCGTTTAGAGGCGTGCGAAGTTCATGGCTCATGTTCGTCAAAAATTGAGTTTGTGCTACATTAGCTTGCTCTGCAACTATTTTAGCCTTTTCAAGCTCCTCACGTTGATAAATGATTCTACTTATATCTGTGGCGATGGCAAGGTAACCAATGACATCTTCGTTTATATCCCTTATGTAAGTAACAGCGAGCGAAACATGTAACCTACTTCCATCTTTTCTACAATAGGTCCACTCTCGTTGTTCAGCGCCATGTAATTCAGCCGTATCTGCAAAAAGACGAAATTCATCTACTGCGTGCCCCAATTCAACCTCCATTTCTTTAGCCCGCAAAACGAGTTCCTCTTTTAAATGAAAATGTGCAAGACCTAATCTACCAATGACTTCTTCACTGCTGTATCCCAAAAGGTTTTCGGCACCTGTGTTAAACAATGTAATTAAGCCAGTTTTATCCGTTGCTATAATAGCGACCGCGGAGGTAGCATCTAACACTTCTGTCAGCATTTTTTTGGAATGCGAAGATTCTGCTTCTATGCGTTTACGTTTGTCAATATCCTGAAAAGTACCAAATAAACGAACACAATGCCCATTTTCAAAATCAGCATTTCCCAACGCACGTATCCAAAGGTCATGCCCCGTGAATGTGACAATTTCGAGTTCCAAATCCCAAGGCTCTCCTGTCGTGAGTGTATGTTCAATTGCAAGTCGTATTTTATTCCTAGATTCCCCTTCTTTATAGAAGTTCAGTGCCGTTGTTAAGTTTGGTTCATATGCGTCAGGTACTTCATGAATCTCTCTGGTAATTTCCGACCATACAATCTTTCCATCAGTAGGTGTATACTCCCAACCACCAATCCTGGCCACCCTTCCAGTCCGCATCAAAGTTGCCTGTGCATGTTTAAGTTTCTTTTCCAGAAAATGCTGCTCAGTAATATCCACTGCATTTCCAATCACGTAGGGGACTTTGTTCGTATTGTTTTGTAGAATATTATTGAACATCCAAATACGCATCTCGCCCGAACGTGTAACGGTACGCATTTCCCCTTTAATAATTCCTTGTTGAACAATTACGGATAGGTAATCTTGTAAATTTTGATGTCCCTCCTGGGGAACAATATCAAAAAGCGATCTTGACTGAATCTCATCTTTTGTATAGCCCAGGATTCTGGCACCCGCATCATTCACGGTTATGAAATTACCATTCAGATCGTGTGTACACATCAGTCCTTGAGAGTTTTCGAAAAATGCTTTCAGCTTCTGTTCACTTTCCTTATACTTTTCTTTTTCTTTTCTATTGACGATCAGTGTGACGACTTCATCTCGCAGAAGTCTTAAAATTTCCTTTTGATATTGATCGAGCTGCCTCGGAACACGATCGATAACACACAGCGCACCTAATGCATAACCATTGGGATCAATTAGTGGTAAGCCTGCGTAAAAACGGATATTTGGTTCTAAAGTGACCAATTCATTGGATTTAAAACGCTCGTCCTTTTCGGCATCTTCCACTTCCATTAATTGATCTTCGTGCAGTGTGTACTGGCAAAATGAAACCTCTCTTTTTGTTTCTTCGGTATCCAGGCCTAGGCGCGATTTAAACCATTGCTTATCTTTATCAACTAATGAAATCAGTGAAATAGGCGTACCACATACAAGCGATGCAATTTTAGTTATACGGTCGAATTCTTCCTCTGGTGCTGTATGTAGAATTTCGTATGCGTGCAAAACACGTATTCGATCTGATTCGTTTGCGGGAGATAATTTAGCATTCATTCAAAAGCCCGTATTGGTTATCAATTATTTCTTCTACGCATTTATAGGTCCTCAGGTATAGCTTGGTTCAATCATCCTTTTCCGCCCACATAGATTTTAATTTAGCTTATGTTGCTCTATAAAAAAAAGGCAGACCGACAGAGAGAATAGCATTGTAAATATAGACATGAACATCGCTACTTCAAAAAAGTTTTTTTAAAGATAAACTAAAACTAACTTCTGCAATGAATTTACCGAAATTTATCAGCTGAAATTTACGAATACTGTGCCCACCGAACCGCGCATTCAATCAAAAAAGCTTAGATTCTTATCAGCAATAATAGTGGTGTGGTCAATAAGTTATTGCCCAGGGTTATTTTTTATATAGTACCCATTACACATAATGCACTGAGTGTAGGCACATCTTTTCCGCCTTCATCCTCCAGTGTAATAGCAAAAGCCTGGGCATGAGGAATGTCCAGCATCTTACTCGCAATGTCTGCCTTTACGTCGAGTGGGAAAACTCCTGCACTAACGGGCTTACCATCAACCATTGCCCACAACTGATATTGCTTTCCTTTGGGTGCCGGAGGCAAATGTTCAATGCTCAGATAGACTGTCTTTGAGGACTGATCCCAAAATACCAAGGCCCGATAATCCATTTTATTCTCTACTCCCTTAAGTAGGATGGTCTTGATCGTAGGATTTTGAACAAGTGTCCATTTATCCTGCAATATCGCAAGCTTTTCTTGTTGAGCATCGAATAAGATCGCTGTCTGATTCAATTTATTTACGGACTCTTGTTTACGTTGATATAAGAATATATTTGTACCAATACTAACAGCCAACAATAGGCTTGCTGCAATGGCCCAGGTGTAAGATCGTTTGACAAATGCTTTCTTGTCGGCATTCATAACAACTACTTCATGAGGGCCGGCCGAAGAATCCGATTGTGTTTCGATCACTTCCTCACCTTCGCTTGGTACGAGATTTTCCGTAACGAGCCTATTCCAAATATTTTGTTTCAACTGCATAGGCATTTCAATCGCTTGGTTATCGGCCAGCTGTTCGAGTGCTATCTCTGCTTCTGCGATGGCCTGTTCCACTTCGACATTATTTTTTCGAATACAGTTTAAGATACTCACTTCCTCTTCGGATGCGAGCCCCAAAACGTACGATTCAATAATCCCCGATGATATGTATGCTTTAATATCCAAAATTAACGGTACTCTTTTAGTAGTTGTTGTAACTGTATAAATGCTGCTCTGGTACGGGTTTTTACCGTACCAAGCGGAACATCAAGTTGTTCGGCAATCTCTTGTTGTGTATACCCTTCATAGTAAGCCATTTCAATCAAGATACGCCATTCTGGCTTTAATTTATCTAAAATAGTGCTAAAACCAATAAAATCTGACTTTATATGTAGCCCACCCTGACTTTGATCCTGTTCTTCTTCCCTATTTACGATATTTGAAAGTGGTTGGTTTTTCTGCTCGTTAACAATTGCTTTTGATTTTCGATGATCGAGTGCTGTATTACGGGCGATGTTAATCATCCAGGTATAAAGACGGCCTTTTGACTCATCAAAGACATCGATATACCGCCAAATTTTGACGAAGACGTCTTGTATTACTTCTTCTGCATGCTCAGTTGATATGACGATACGATAAACCACCCCAAAGAGCGCATCGGCATAGTGATCATAAAGATAACTAAAAGCCTGTTGATTCTTTTTCTTCAATAAAAGAATCAATGTCTCTTCAGAAAGATTGTGTAATGGACTCAAATTTTACGTTTATAATAGCCTAAAGATGATCATTAAAAATTATAAAAAAAAAGAGCTAAAATAAAATAAGTTAAAGTTCCTGTAAAACGAGTAAAAATACGTAGCATACTCCTTAGAACAACAAATGGTTACGTAAATGGCTTTATGATAACTGTAATTTTTTAAACGTTCCTTATCAAATTTAAACGTTCCTTATCCAATAAGATTCTCATCAATCAGTACGTATTTTAATGGAGAAATGGCCTGAAAAGGTTACTTAAAAACTCGATGATAAAAAAAATAAGCATTATGGTGAAAAATATTGTGTTCATAAACAGGATGATCCGTATTTAAAGCACAGAATATATCTTCCATACTTGCAATATCATACTTTCGTTTCTATATTTGTCCCATAAGAAATCCTAATGCGGAAGTGGCGTAATTGGTAGCCGCACCAGACTTAGGATCTGGCGCCGCGAGGCGTGGGGGTTCGAGTCCCTTCTTCCGCACAAAAAAAATCCCGAACGTAACGCTCGGGATTTTTTTTTAGAATGCCCTCTTCGCTCCATCAATTAGGCAGACCATTCGAATGGTTTGGTACAAGGATCGCATTCAAATTTTAAGACCTTCCCTAAACTTTTGGCTTTTTTACCTTTTTTTACAAATACATAGGCCAAATCCACATATTCTTCTACTTCCATCCCACTTTCATCTCGGCCTTTCACGATAACAGAATAATATTTTCCGTCCGAATATTTCTTATAAAAAACTTCATTTACCGAAATCTTTTTGGGAATTTGATTGTCGCAGCAGCTGCACCACAAAATAATAACAGGCTCTTTCTTTAGGTAAACAACAGCTGCTTCAGCCTGCTTCTGTGTTAAGGCCTGCAATTGGTCTGCTTTCGAAAATAAAGCTGCGCATAGCAACAGGGAAAGAAATACGATCTTTTTCATATAATTTGTGAGTTTAAAACAATCCATCCGCAAAGACTATGCCTTTAGCCAGTAAAAAGATAATTATAGTCTATGGCGCAAGTGAAAGGTCTGCCTATTTTTCCCAAACCAATGCACTTGCCCCGAGAATTGCTGCATCGGCTTCTTCCAATTCACTAAAGACAAGTTTCACTTTATTCCTAAACAAAGGAAAAAGATTTCTTTCCATATGCAATTTAGCGGGCTTCAATATAAAATCTCCGGCTTTAATGACACCGCCAAATAAAAGAATTGCTTCAGGAGATGAAAACATCACAAAATTAGCCAACGCCTCACCAAGCTTCTGCCCTGTATATCGGAATACTTCGATGGCAATTGCGTCACCCTTCAACGCACATTCATGAACAGTTTTGGAATTTATAGCATCTTCAGGATATTGATTTAACATCGATTCGGGAAATTCAGCCCGCATTTTCTTTGCCGTGATGGTTATTCCAGTAGCGGAAGCATAGGCCTCTAAACTTCCCTCAGAACCTGTGCTCCAATGTTTTCTCCCCCCGGGTTTCACAATCGTATGACCTAACTCCCCCGCAAATCCGTCATGCCCATAAATAAGCTTCCCTCCAGCCACAATACCACTCCCGACACCTGTACCCAAGGTAATCATAATAAAATCTTTCATTCCTCGAGCTGCGCCAAAAAGCATTTCACCATAAGCCGCGGCATTGGCATCATTGGTGATGGTACAAGGAATACTAAACTTGGTAGTCATTAAATCACTGAAATGAATGACGCCCTTCCACGGAAGATTGGGCGCATGATCTATTGTTCCAGTATAATAATTTGCGTCTGGCGCTCCAACCCCAATTCCATCGAAACTGTCTTTGCCACCAAAATTTTCAATTAAAGGAAGTGCTTTTTCATACAGCGCATCAATAAACTCTTCTACTGTCTCATAATCATCTGTTTTTATGCTTCCTTTTTCAAGCACTTCACCGCGATGATTGACCACGCCAAACTTCGTATTGGTCCCCCCAATATCTATTCCCAACGCCACGCGTCTTGATAAATTTATTAACGACATTTCTATTTATGTTTCTTAATTTTAAAATTACTAAAATATAATATTTTATGAGCAGTCGACAAAATCTTCTTGCCAACTAATTTTAATCTGCCATCCTTTTGTTGTGAGACAAATCCGTTCAGCGGTGAATGTGCCAAACATCGCTTCGCTATCGTTTGGCATTAAAAAAAACTGCTTTTCGTTGCCTTATGTTTTGTAAAATTAGCGATAATGATCAAATTTACTTGCTGCTGAATTAGAATTTACCGTCATTTGTGTCGTCGATTTTTTAGCTTAAAAAATCGCAGCTCATTATTAATGATAGGATTGATACAACTTGCATTATTCGAAGCAAATAATATACCCTATTTTATTCGTATTTTGTGCGTATCTCCAGATTGAATTATTGAAATCATACAACGTTAAAAAACAATGAAAAAACTAACATTTGCCCTAATTTTCTTGGCTGGAATCTACACTCAGCATGCGGAAGCGCAAACAGGAGATACAAATTCCGACAAAGGTCTTGATTTGAGCTTAATGGACAAATCCGTACGTCCACAAGATGACTTTTACAATTATGTGAGCGGGACCTGGATGAAAACCGCTAAAATCCCTTCCGACAAACCCACTTGGGGAAGCTTCAATAAATTGGCAGAAGATACGGATAACAATTCAATGAAAATTCTCAACTCTTTATTAAAAGATAAATTTCCGGAAGGCAGTGAGGGCCAAAAAATACAAGATTTGTATGCTTCCTATATGAACTTGCAGAAAAGAAATGCCGAAGGTATTAAGCCTATTCAGGCGAATTTAAGCAAAATCGACGCCATCAAAAACGTAAAAGATCTTCAGAATTATTTAATATCGGTAACAAAAGAAGGTGAAAATAACTTTTATGGTTGGGGCGTGTACGCTGACTTGAAAGATTCTAAAATGAATGCGGTCTATTTAGGCGATGCGACTTTAGGATTAGGAAGAGATTATTATCAAAAAGAGAATGAAAAAAATACAGAAGCTATTGCAGAATACCAAAAATATGTAGCTTCAATGTTAAAAGAATTGGGCTATAAAAATAGTGATGCTGCCGCAAAAGGCATCGTTGACTACGAAAAAAGTATTGCAAAAACCTACTTGACCAATGAACAGAGCCGAGATAATACGCTGCAGTACAACCCGCAGACTATGGATGAACTAACAGCATTGGTTAAAAATGTCAATCTACCTGAGTACCTTAAAAAAGTAGGTGTCAACACCGAAAAAGTAATTATTGGAGAGTTAGGTTATTACAAAAACTTCGACAAGTTGGTCAATGCTCAAAACCTTCCTATCATCAAGGATTACTTAAAATTCCATATGATCAATGGCAGTGCTTCTTATTTAAGTGAAAAATTAGGCGATATGCGCTTTGCTTTTTATGGCAAATATTTAAGAGGTCAACAAGAACAACGCGCATTAAATAAAAGAGGATTTGAACTGATCAATTCTACATTGGGCGAGGCTTTTGGAAAACTTTATGTGGATAAATATTTTCCAGCAGAAGCTAAAGCGCAAATGGTCGAATTAATCGACTACCTAAAGAAAAGCTTTGCTGTCCATATCAACGATTTGACTTGGATGTCTTCCGTCACAAAAGGCAAAGCGCTTGACAAACTCAACAAATTTACCGTAAAAGTCGCCTATCCGGACAAGTGGAAAGATTATTCTAAATTAAATATTCTATCCGAAAACAAAGGTGGTAATCTGTATACTAACCTTCAACATATTACCACTTGGCGATATGAAAAGGATCTGGCTAAAATTGGAAAAGCGGTTGATAAATCAGAATGGGGCATGACTCCGCAAACAGTAAACGCCTACTACAATCCGGTGAACAGTGAGATTGTGTTTCCAGCTGCTATTCTGCAACCCCCATTTTTCAACGCACAAGCTGATGCAGCGGTCAATTTCGGTGGTATAGGAGCTGTGATTGGCCATGAAATGAGCCATGGATTTGACGATTCGGGAGCGCAATTTGATGCGGACGGAAACTTGGTAGACTGGTGGACACCTGAAGATAAAGCAAATTTCGAAAAAGCAACAAAAACACTGGCTGCCCAATACGATAAATATGAACCTGTAAAAGGTACGTTCGTTAACGGAACCTTTACAAACGGCGAAAATATTGCAGATTTAGGCGGGGTCAACATCGCCTATGATGCCCTTCAAATGTATTTAAAAGATAAGGGAAATCCAGGTGAAATAAGTGGATATACGCAAGATCAGCGATTTTTCCTCAGTTGGGCAACTGTATGGAGAACTCTATCCAGTGAAAAATATATGATCAACCAAGTTAAGACTGATCCACACTCCCCTGGATATTTCAGAAGTTTTGCTCCACTGATCAATGTGGATGCTTTTTACAAAGCATTTGACATTAAACAGGGCGACAAACTCTACAAGTCTCCAGAAGAACGTATCAAAATCTGGTAATAAGCAGTATACAGGAGCTGCCCAAAAAGGCAGCTCCTATCGTTTTGTCTAATCCAACAGCTATTTCTTTTTTGAACCAACCTACCCCTATATCGAAAGCCCCACTAGTAACATTTCTTTGATAATGTACTAAATCATTTTAGTATACTTATATTCACTATAGAATTACCAATTAAGTATACCATGATAAAAACCCAAACCTCAATTTTTGCGCTAGTACTATCGTTTTTCAATTGGATGAATGCTTTGGCACAATATCCCCAGCTTTCTACCCCATGGACCGAAACAGCCCAGAAAACACAGATTCCACTTTCCGAATATCCCCGTCCTCAAATGGAAAGGAACGACTGGCTATGTCTAAATGGTAAATGGGATTATATCGGAGGTAAGGATGCTCCAAATGCGCTGAACCCTGTGATGCCGATTTCTTTTGATAAGAGTCAGGAAAGTATTCTTGTCCCCTATTGCCCAGAATCCTATTTATCGGGAATACAGCGCAAGCAAGAAATCAACCTTTGGTACCACAGGAATTTCGAACTACCTAAACATTGGAAAGAGAAAGATATTATCCTTCACTTTGGTGCAGTGGATCACGATGCGACCGTATTTGTAAATGGAAAAAAGGCAGGTAATCATTCAGGTGGTTACGATTCCTTTTGGATCAATATCACTGAGTTTCTAAAGCCTGGCACCAATAATATTGTCGTAACTGCCCACGATAAGAATGACGGTAAATACCCTTCGGGCAAAAATGG
This sequence comes from Sphingobacterium sp. UBA5996, assembly GCF_002429765.1. NCBI lineage: Bacteria > Pseudomonadati > Bacteroidota > Sphingobacteriia > Sphingobacteriales > Sphingobacteriaceae > Sphingobacterium > Sphingobacterium sp. UBA5996. The sequence continues at coordinate 170,816 of NZ_DJAS01000017.1, read as the reverse complement.
ACCTCGCGGTGACTATACTTTTTCCTCTGGAATATGGCAAACGGTATGGATTGAACCAGTAAATAAATGCCATATACAGGGGATCAAATTGTTGCCTAAAGTAGCCGAAAGTCAGCTAAAACTACAGGTCAATACTTCCCAAAAGTCAAAAGTTACAGCCATCGTTTCGGTAGGCGGGAAAGAAATCTCAAAAACGGTACTACAAGCCGGTATTCCGTCTAGTATTCCGATAGATAATCCTCAACTTTGGTCTCCTGACTCGCCCTTTTTATATGATTTAAAATTAAGTATCCACGGCAAGAATGGAGAAATTGTCGATGAAGTTAAGAGCTATTTTGGCATGCGTGATATTAAACTTGGTCAGGTAAACGGAATTGTAAGGCCTTTATTGAATAACAAATTTGTTATGCAGCTTGGTTTGCTAGATCAAGGATACTGGCCTGACGGAATTTTAACAGCTCCTACCGAAGAGGCCCTCAAATATGATATCGAATTCACAAAAAAAGCTGGGTATAATCTCATACGTAAGCATATGAAAACTGAGCCTCAGCGGTTCTATTACTGGGCAGATAAAATGGGGCTGCTCGTGTGGCAGGATATGCCCTGCCTCTGGTATCCGGAAGAAGATACAACGATTTATCGAAAAGCTTTCCGTGATGAATACAAAGCCATCATTGACGACCACTACAATTCGCCATCCATCATCGCCTGGGTTCCGTTTAACGAGAATTGGGGTGCCTTCGATGTACGCAATATTACAGCGTGGACCAAACAATACGACCCTTCTCGATTAGTAAACGGGAACTCGGGATTTAATAACAATCCGTCCTATCAAAAAGCCTATGGCGACCCTGGAAATGGTGATTTTGTTGATACGCATATATACGTTGGTCCTCAAGGTGCTTCCCAACCCGACGAGAAAAGAGCAGCCTCGCTTGGTGAATTTGGCGGTGTAGGTCTATTTGTCCGTGGTCATATGTGGCCTGTCGAAAATAATGCCTATGCCTACGAGCCCACGATAGGTGCCCTTACAGACCGCTATATATTCCTCATGGATAATATCGAGCAATTGCTCCGATACAAAGGTCTTAGCGTCGCAATTTATACGCAAACGACCGATGTCGAACACGAAGTCAATGGACTATTGACTTACGACCGTAAAATACAAAAAATGGATCTTGAGAAAATTAAAGCGGCAAACAAAGCCGTGATTAAAGCGGGAAATGAATTGAATGAGTAGGATTAAAAATATCCAAACGATTCGACTTAAACTGCTGTTCTTTTTGCAATAAGTGTTAAATGACTATTAAATAAAACACTCTTATGGCAAAATATTCAGAAAAAGCATCCGAAAAAGTTGAAAAGACGATGCATGAAATGAAGGAAGGAAAATTGAAATCCGGCAGTGGAAAAAAAGTGACCTCCAAAAAACAGGCTGTTGCTATTGGCTTATCCGAAGCCCGGAAGGAAGGCGCCAAAGTCCCTAAAAAGAAATCCTAGCATGTATACTAGGATTTCTTTTTAATCAAATTAAGCTGTTTACATAAAAAGCTATAGTAGCGATTTTTTCTCTTCTTTATCATCATAAGGATCTGACAGAACATTTTGACTATCCTCCGCATGTATAAAATTTTGATTGACATCGACCGGCGTATAAATATGGACACTGTTTCCATTTCTCTTTTTGAGATAGTATTGAATCTTTGTTGTGTCTATATTAGTTACATCGGAAGCTGTCCAGATCATTTTACGACCTGTACCATCAATTGTGATTACGGTGTCGTTACCACGTGCAATAATGCGCTCTAGTCCTAATTCACTTTTTCGATCACCTTCCCTTGTCAATAAATGCGTATTTCCATCTTTATCAATCATTCTGATCGGTTGGTTATTGTTGCATCCAACCAAAAAGAGGAAACTAAATAGTAAAAATGGAAGGGTCGTTAGTGTTATTTTCATATCGTTCACAGTAAAACTCAATATCGTTTAACGACGAGACACAAAGATACTGCCAAAACACCAATGGCTCAAAAGATAATGACCGGATTGCAGCAAACTTCGATTAATCGAAGCTATTCATCGTGCCTTAGACTTCGTTTGAGATGATAAAACTGAAGCAGTATATGATCGTACCACAAAGCAAACAAAAGCATTACTGCTGGTAGTAATAATGTTTGCAGTTTAAAAAATTGAAACATAAAACCTCCGACTATCCCTCCAATAAAAAAACCTGAAATAATCATTAGTTTAAGAAAAATACTTCTGTGTAGTTTCACTCGTTCACCAGCTTCTTTATAAAAAAACAGCTGTGAAATTTCGATGCCCAAATCAGTAAACAATCCGGTCAAATGTGTCGTTCTGACAACGGACTTGGAGACTTTCGTTACCAAGGCATTTTGAAGTCCCATCGCAAAAAGCAGGGCGAATGAAATGACCGTTATAAACGATGGTTCTATTTGGATGAAAACTGGGAGAAGTCCTGCAGAAATCAAAATAATGGATTCTATACAAATTGGGATGATATAGGCATTATGGGATTTCTTTTTTGCGGCCAATTCAACAATAAAACCTGAAACGGAAGCCCCTAATAAGAAGAAGCCGATATACCATAGATAAATCAAGGCCATTTTATAATTCGTCAAAATCAATTGCTCAGAAAAAAAAGCAAAGTGCCCTGTGACATTTGTGGTCAACGTGTTAAGTGAAAGAACTCCTGTAATATTAACCAACCCTGCAACACAGGATAAAATAGAGGCTAACTTCAAATTGTGGATGTAATTCCTTCCTCTTCCTTGGTGTCTAAACATTTGAATTAAACTTTATGTCCTACATTATCCTTCATTTTACCCACATGCCTCTGAATGGGATTTACAAAACGTTGTCCGTCATCAGCATTAGCCAAAGGCGCACCATGTTGTTATCTTAGCCAACAGGTGATAAAAACTAGTCAAAAATACGAATACATTAATTCAAATCGAAAGGATTAAGATCATATAAAAGGACATCAGATTTTTAATAAATCATCAAATGAGCTGTTTCGAAAATAAGGCGTTTTAAACCAGTTAGCATACGATTTAAACACTTTGTAACAATTCGCTTAAACTTTAAAATTTGCATACCAAAATCACTTGTATCATTTTTAAAGTTTAATTACATTTGCTTCCGGCGATGCAAGAAAAATTCCATCAATATGTGTTCAGCGTATTTTACGCAATACTTATCAGTTTTGGCTGGTATGCTATTTCCACACCAAAATATTCACCTGCCTTCCATCTGCATGCTGCCAATCAACACAGTCATCAGGTAGAAAGCGGAGGTTTTGGAACCAAAGTCATTCGCAAAACTAAACGTCATCGGCACGAAAAATTAAGAGCTTACTTTTCAGAAAATGAAAATGAAAACGACGACACAGGAAACGATTCCAATAGCCCAAATTTATTCGCACTCACAGGAGACAGTTTTGGCAATATATTAAACGATTTCCTCCCTCAATTTCACAATACGCTCACCGCGGTTTCGCTTGCAAATACAACACCTTTTATTCTCCGCAAAAACGCACTATATATCCATTACAGTGTATTCAGGCTGTGATTTTTTAATACTTTCTTAAAAAACATAAAAATAGCTTTCAAAATCACCTGAAAGCATGTCACACTATTGTTCAATTTTTCGAAAATAATTAAAAACTATCATCATGTTCATGAGAACCTTCATGTATACAAGCCTGTGCCTTATTATTCTATCGACAAGCTGCCAGTCAGAAAAAAAAGAGAAAAAAGAAGCTGCAGTTTTCAACGTTACCACCCCTTTAGTCAAAGACACCATCGTTCATAAAGAATATGTGGCTCAAATCCGTTCCATTAACCATATTGAACTCCGCGCGCAGGAGAAAGGTTACATTCAATCGATATTTGTCGACGAGGGTCAATTTGTACAAAAGGGACAACCCCTCTTTAAAATCATGCCCAACCTTTATGAGTCCGATGTCAATCGCGCCAAAGCCGAGGTAAAATATGCTGAAATCGAATATCAGAATACCAAAAATCTATCTGAAAAAGATATTGTAGCGCCGCAAGAAACTGAAATGGCAAAAGCAAAATATGAAAAAGCCAAAGCTGAGTTAGCCGCTATGAATACGCATCTCAAATTTACGGACATCGTAGCGCCATTCTCAGGAATCGTGGGTAAGCTTCATGTCCGTAAAGGAAGTCTTGTCGATGAGGGCGAGTTGATCACAGAATTGTCCGACAATAGTAAGATGTGGGTTTATTTTAATGTCCCCGAAGTGGAATACCTCAATCAAATGGACGAAAAAAAAGACAATAGCCCGCTGCATGTACGATTAAACATGGCCAATGGAAAAGAATTCGGTCATGAGGGGATTGTCGAGACCATCGAATCAGACTTCAATAATGAAACCGGAAATATTGCCTACCGAGCGACTTTTCCTAATCCAAAGGGCTTATTACGTTATGGCGAGACGGGGAATATTGTCATTACATCGCCCTATAACAATGCGCTTATGATCCCCCAAAAAGCGACATTCGAGGAGCTTGAAAAAAAATATGTATATGTTATTACAAAAGATAATAAAGTAAAAGCTAGAGAAATAAAAGTTGCTGCCGAACTACCGCATATCTATGTTGTTTCTTCCGGATTGGGCAAGGACGAAAAGATTCTGCTGAATGGACTTCGAATGGTACAAGAAAACCAGACTATTGAATCCAAATATCAGACTCCGGAGAAAGTCATGTCAAACTTAGATTTATATGCAGAGTAATTAAAAAAGCAGCATCATGTTTAAAAAAGTAATACATCGACCGGTATTTGCTATTGTCATATCGGTTGTCATCCTATTTATTGGAGGTCTGGCTATCAAGCAACTTCCTACCGAACAATTTCCGAAAATCGCACCGACCACTGTTGCGGTATCCATAGCCTACCCTGGTGCAAGCGCGGATGTACTTGTAAAATCCTCACTGATTACTCTTGAGAATGCCATCAACGGGGTGCAAGGAATGCGCTATATCGCCACCGATGCAACCAGTGCGGGTGAAGCGACCGTAAACGTCGTATTTGACCCCGGCACAGACCCCAACGATGCCGTCGTATTGGTAAAAACCCGGGTGGATCAGGTAATGCCACTTTTGCCCGAACTTGTCCAAAAGGAAGGGGTGGTCGTTAATCCAATTCAGCCCAGTATGCTGATGTACGTGAATCTTTACAGTACCAATAAAAGTATGGACGAAAAGTTCCTATACAATTATGCAACGGTAAATATTATTCCGGAAATCAATCGCATCCACGGCATCGCCAAATCGCAAATTCTCGGTAGCCGAAGATATGCTATGCGCGTCTGGTTAAATCCTGATCGCATGCGCGCCTATAGCTTGTCGGTTGATGAAGTGATGAAAGCAATAGGAGAACAAAGCATCATCGGCCGCCCCGGCCGACTGGGACAAAGTTCAGGGATCGCCGCGCAATCACTCGAATATGTGCTGACTTACAAAGGGCAATACAATACACCTGAAGAATACGAAAATATTATTGTTCGTGCGAATGGCGACGGAGAAAACATCAAGTTAAAAGACGTGGCTAAAGTCGAACTGGGAAGTGAATTTTTTGATATCTATTCCAATTTGGACGGGCATCCGTCGGCATCGATTGTATTGAAACAAAATTATGGCAGCAATGCCAATGACGTAATCAAAGATGTAAAAGCCAAACTTGCTGAAATGAAAGGAAACTTTCCGCCGGGTATAGACTATAAAATCAGCTATGACGTATCCCAATTCTTGGATGCTTCTATCGAACAGGTGATGCATACACTGCGGGATGCTTTTATTTTAGTTGCCATCGTGGTTTTTATTTTCCTTGGCGACTGGCGTTCGACTTTAATTCCGATCATCGCTGTACCCGTTTCACTCATAGGTACATTCTTCGTCATTCAATGGTTCGGTATGTCGATCAACTTGGTCACCCTATTCGCTTTAGTCCTCGCCATCGGGATTGTCGTAGACAATGCCATTGTAGTCATCGAAGCAGTACATGCCAAAATGGAAGAAAGTTCGATCTCCCCATATAAGGCCGTAAAGGAGGTTATGGCTGAAATCGCGGGTGCTATTATCGCCATTACAGCTGTTATGGTAGCGGTTTTTATTCCTATTTCGTTTATGACAGGTCCTGTCGGAACATTTTATCGACAGTTTTCAATTACTATGGCAAGTTCCATCGTAATATCGGCAGTCGTAGCGTTAACACTCACTCCTGTGCTGGCTGCGATGCTCCTGAAAAATAACCATGGTAAACCAAAAAAATCAAACGTATTCACTAAATCGCTCGACCTTTTTAACCGTACTTTTGATAAAATAACGGGCAAGTATGCCTCCTTACTTCGTAAAATTGCCAGCCGAAGAGTGATTACATGGGGTATCTTAATCGCTTTCTGTGTCGGTATTTTCGTCATTAACAAAACGCTTCCGGGAGGTTTCATACCAAGTGAAGATCAAGGTACGATTTACGCCATTATCCAAACGCCTCCAGGATCAACACTGGAACAGACCAACAAGCTTTCCAGAGAACTCCAAAAGATCTGTCAAGGCGTAGATGGTGTAGAATCCGTTTCATCACTAGCAGGATATGAGATCATGACGGAAGGACGAGGATCGAATGCCGGAACCTGTCTTATCAACCTCAAAACCTGGGGTGAACGTGAACACTCTGTTAAGGAGATCATGGAAGAACTGGAAGAAAAATCAAAAAATTTAGGCGCCACAGTAGAGTTCTTCGAACCTCCGGCAGTTCCGGGTTTCGGTTCTTCAGGAGGTTTCTCCATGCGCCTGCTCGACCTCAATCGGACTACGGATTACCAAGATTTCGATAAAGTGAATAAAGCATTTATCGCTAATCTCAAGAAACGTAAGGAACTTACTGGAGTCTTTACCTTTTTCGCTGCCAACTACCCACAATACGAATTGGTTTTTGACAATAATGCGGCTATGCAGAAGGGCGTCTCTATAGGTAAAGCCATGGATAACCTCAATATCCTTATCGGTAGTACATATGAACAGGGGTTTATCCGTTTTGGTCAATTTTTCAAAGTATATGTACAATCTTCGCCAGAATTCAGAAGATTACCTTCTGATATCATGAACCTTTACGTCAAAAACGATCATGATCAGATGGTTCCCTATTCGGCCTTTATGACCTTAAAAAAAACACAGGGGCCAAATGAGATCACACGTTACAATATGTACAATTCTGCCGCCATCCGTGGACTTCCGGCCAATGGATATACAACGGCCGATGCTATTCAGGCAATCAACGAAACCGCAGTTCAGACATTACCGCACGGCTACAAAGTGGCTTGGGAAGGTCTCTCCTACGATGAGGCGCAACGTGGAAACGAAGCTATTTATGTCTTTCTAGTCGTCTTAGTTTTCGTTTATCTTGTACTTGCCGCGCAGTATGAAAGCTTCATCATTCCATTTGCGGTTCTCTTGTCACTACCTGTCGGTGTATTTGGTTCCTTCTTCCTCTTAAAAGCTATGGGACTTGAAAATGACATCTATGCACAGGTCGGGCTGATCATGATTATTGGTTTGTTAGGTAAAAATGCGGTGCTTATCGTAGAATTTGCCGTGAAAAGGCGACAAGCCGGCGACAGCATATTAGAGGCAGCAATTGAGGGATCACGAGCACGTTTTAGACCTATTCTCATGACCTCCTTTGCCTTTATCGCTGGACTTGTTCCACTAGTCTTTGCCAGCGGTGCCGGTGCCATAGGTAACCATACCATAGGTGCATCCGCACTTGGGGGTATGCTCGTCGGAACAATCTTTGGCGTTATCGTTATCCCTGGACTCTACTATATTTTTGCAAAATTGGCTGACGGAAGAAAAATGATTCAAGCCGAAGACGATTCACCATTAAGCGAAGACATGATACATTATGAATAAGAATAAATTATATCACTATACAGGTTTCGCGCTTTTCTTGCTTAGTCTTGGGGCATGCAAACCACTCGAAATCAAACAACGTACCGAAAATAAAAACGTCCCTGAAACATATGGGAATGCTGACAGCGACACCTTGAATATTGGAAAAATTAAATGGAAAAACTATTTTAAGGACCCCAATCTACAAGGACTTATCAGCCAGGCATTGGCAAACAACCAAGAGCTACATATTATACTTAAGGAAATTCAAATTGCCCAAAACGAAGTAAGTGCCAAAAAAGGTGAATATCTGCCTTCTGTTGGTGTAAAAGTTGGTGCAGGCGTCGACAAAGTAAGTCGGTATACGAATATTGGAGCGATGGAAAAGAATACAGAAATCGAACCCGGCCGCGAAATGCCTGAACCACTATTTGATTTTGGAGTTGGTGTACAGGCACAATGGGAAACAGATATCTGGGGTAAACTCCATAATGCAACGAAAGCTCAGTTACAGCGGTATTTTGCAAGTGTGGAAGGCAAAAATTTTATGGTCACTCATCTGATCGCTGAAATTGCAGATTCCTACTATGAACTTCTTGCACTGGACAATGAACTCCTAGTTATTAATGAGAATGTTAAGATTCAAAACGATGCCCTGGCTGTCGTCAATGACTTGAAGAAAAATGCACGATCCAATAAGCTTGCTGTCAAAAGATTTGAAGCACAGATCTTGAAGACACAAGGTATGCAGTATGACATCAAACAGAAGATCACCGAGACCGAGAATAGAATAAATTATCTCGTCGGAAGGTTTCCTCAGCCAGTTCAAAGAGATCAAGGCGCATTCGACCAACTCGTTCCGCAAACTGTTTATGCAGGTGTTCCCGCTGACCTATTGGAGAACAGGCCAGATATCAAGCAGGCGGAGTTTGAACTTGCTGCATCCAAACTGGATATTAAATCTGCCAAAGCGCGGTTCTATCCTTCTTTGGACATCGCTGCTGGAGTTGGATTTCAAGCCTTTGATCCGACTTATCTCATTAAACCAGAATCTTTTCTTTCTTCCCTCGTTGGTGAACTCACGGCCCCTTTAATCAACAAACGGGCAATTAAAGCCGCTTATTACAGCGCAAATGCGCGGCAGGTTCAGGCTGTTTACCATTATGAGCAGACGATTCTGGCTGCCTACATCGAAGTTGCTAATCAGCTCTCCAAAATTAAAAATCTGGAGAGTGGCCTACAGATCAAGACCAAGGAGGTCAACGCATTAAATGAGTCTATTGGTATCTCCAACGACCTCTTTAAATATGCGCGCGCAGACTATATGGAGGTTCTACTAACCCAACGTGATGCGCTGGAATCTAAATTCGAGCTCGTGGAAAAAAAGGTCAACCAACTCAAAGCAAGCGTAGCGATATACAGATCCCTAGGTGGCGGATGGGACTATCGATAGTACACTTTTTAATTTTTGTTTTTATATGTTGGGGACTTACCGTGTGGTAGGTCCCCTTTTTTCTAAGTCATATCTTTATTCCACTACCACTTCTTTCATTTTCTCGTTCCCATAGTACATCGGGAAATACATCAATTCAGCCTTCGCGGGGTTAACTGTATAAGTTCCGCTATACCGAGGTAAAAGCTCGATCTCAAAGGTATGCGTACCTTTACCTAATTTATTGCAGAAAATAACAACACGATCCTTGAAATGCTCTCTATGCGCCTCGATTCGATAGTATCCATTGGTTTTGGTTTCATAAGAACATCCCGCCGGTATCGGAACTTCAATCTGCACATACTCCGCTTCACCAGTTAATGTTACGCTTGCTTCAAGTTTTACAGGCTTCCCTTCCTTGAGCGCCGCTACCGTAGCACCATTGTCCTTAAATCGTGTTGCCACAGCGAGGCCCTTTTCCTTTTCTACGGCAGGATCTGGATTCCAGAAATTTTGGTAGGCTGTCACAAAAGCCGGACCCGTCCCTTCTTTCCTGACTTTAATCTCTTCATCCGACTTAAAGCTTTGCGTATATGGAAATGTCGTGATACGTTTGCCATTGACAATCATTACTGGTGGTTGAAAAGTTTCTCCCGCCTTTAGCAAATCAGGCAGAATGCTTCGTATGATACGGGAAGATTCGTAGATATTATACCATTGATTTTGCTGCCGCTGCGCAAAAAAGTAATTACGGATATTTTCTAAATCCGAATCATGACCACCAATTGATTTTAAGACACCATAAGCCAACAGCGTATTCTCGGTATTGGTTTCCGTAGGTCGCATAAAAAATCCCCCTTTCTGATTCGTTGTAGCTCCAGAAGTCCAATATAGTCCCCCTAAGATAGCCTTTGAGGAATATTTAAGCACTGTATCTGCCGCATGTGAATCCTTAAGCCCCAGTTTTGAGATCAATAGATATTTCAACAGTTTGTCCTTAATGGTTTTACTTTTCAGTTTAGTATCAATTTCGAAGAAATAGCTTTTGTAATCTGTTTTAGGATCCAACCGGAGCAGATATATCAAGGAGCTAAACAAATTCTCTTTGGCCCCGTGAAGCTTATTTTTATCCACTAGAAGATCCAGCGAAGCCAAGCTGCTTTTCAATAGGGTCTTTTCACGTTCTGCATAGATCTCCGTATCAATTTCAACCTGGTATCCTGCTTCGCGGGCATCCAACAGTACCCCGACCACATAGTTGCTGATCCAAGTCACAGTTTCACTCTTGTTCCACCAGCCCCAGCCCTGATTGGAATTTTTGTTTTTCTGTAGCTCCTTCAGGAGCTCCTTTATTTTCTTATCCTCAGTAAAAGGTTTACGGATTAATTTAGCTAGCTCCTTTTTCGAAAGTAATGCACTTAATTTGGAAGCCATCTGCTCATTGCAGAGAAATTTGTAACGATCAATGAATTCGATTTCCCGTTGTAAAAATTCCAGTGAATTTGCTTCAGCATGGAAGGTTACTTCACCAAGCGACGGTGAAGTTTTCAGCACATACTCTGCCGTACCATTGAGCACTTTAAAATCTCCTTCATGTTGTTCAAGCCCCTTTTCAAAAATCGGAATGCTACGCTTTTCACCATCAAAATATCCGTTGGACAATCCGATCGAATAAGCAAGTTGGACGCTGTCCCCCTTATCGGCAATAACCGGTATAGGATCCCGATAGGACTTCGCAATTTTCAACCTTGCCTCCTGTGTTTTTAGCCCATTATTGATGGTACGCAAGAGCTGTAGGCTGTCGCTAAGATAATTAACAACCCGCCCCATGGCTGTAAACTGATCACCTCTGATGGCAAATCGCGGAGTCGCCAAATGTGCTGAAACAGCCTTAAACGATTTTATACTTAATTCTTTGCTGTCTGCAAAATTTTTCGCTCCCTTCGCTATAAAGAATGTCCGCCAATTGGTGATATCATCCGGATAGGTCGCTTCAAAATTGGCTTTTCCCTGGACATCGGTAGTGAGCTTTGGCTGCCAGAATGCATCATCACTAAAGTTCACACGCATCGTATTTCCAGATTCCAAATAGGGCATATCCGCCACGCCCTTCGATAATGCGGCAGTTCCAGCTTTCAGCTGAACCATCACCACACCATTGGCAGCACGAGCACCATACAAGGCAAGCATGGATTGGTCTTTAATCACATTAAATGAAGCAATGCTAGCAGGATCAATGCTTGATATATCACCCTCAAAAGGAACCCCATCTACCAAAATTAACGGCTTATCGCTAGGGGAAGGGCTCGCAGCTCCACGAATTCGAATTCCCGCTACCGCGCCCTGTAACATAGCTGTAGTCACGCCGTCCATCCGGACATCAATCGATTTCGCTGCCGCACGCAACGATTGCCTTTTTTGAACGCCATATCCCATAACGACCACTTCATCCAATTGATTTTCGCTTGGCTTTAACTCCACGAAATAATCTTTGCCACTGGAGACTTTAATCGTAGATGCAGTGTATCCTAAAGCAACAATCTCAAGTACAGTATTTTTGTCATCGGAGAGCTCAAGTTCCAAACTACCGTCAAAACTGGTAAAGTATTGCTTTTTCGTATCCCGATCACTCACTTTAGCCCCAATTAATGGCGTATCACCATCATAAACTAAGATCCTGGCGACCTTATTATTCTTTCTTTTCGCGCTAAAGCCTTCCCGGTCGATTTTTAAGCCCTACAGATCGTTTTCTTGTCCAGTCTGGATAGCATCCCGCAATGGATTCTCCACGGTACGTACAATAATTTCATCGCGTACAAGTTTGTAAGCTAACCGAGCTGCTTGGGATGTCTTAGTCCATTGGATAGCGTCTAGTTTCAAATAATTCATTCCATGGGCTTTGAGCTCGACTGGCAAACTAAAGGAAGTTGAATCATCCTTTACAATATGCAAAGCAACCTCGCCGACCGGAAGATCTTCAAACGTTCGATGTCCACCGTAAAAGAGCCTAAAGTACATCCGCTCTTCGACATTCGTCGGCTCGATAAAGATCAATGTAGGTCGAATGCTTTTTTGTGAAGCATCATTGCCCAACATTAAATTAAGTTTAAAACCAGCATCTTCACGTTCTCTTTTCACCGTAGCAAACTGTGCAAGTCCAGTACTGTTTTGCATCGTCTCCCTAAAACGCTGCTCGACATTTGCCTTGATATCCTCCACCGACCATACTTTCTCCCGAAAATCTAAACTTGGTTTATAATCATACAGATCCAGCCGGATAAGATTACCATCCCAGCTTTTTTGCTTTTGATAGTTTTAATAGATGCTATATTGATAGCCGCCCTCGATTTCAAACCGGCCAATTTTCGATGTATCCACCATAAGCGTACCTATTTTGGACACACCATTGTACATTTCTGTTCTTGGAAATGGCCCCGCCATCAGCGGAACGGGGACCTGTGTCCGCAACCGATTATTGTAAACGGTTCGCTGTACCGGATTGAGGTAATAGAGATCTCCAGCTGTTTGGATATATGCTGGTCGCTCGATCAGCACATTACTATTGGGTAATTGCCAGGCTCCAAAATTGTTGGTCACGGTGATCAACTGTCGCTTCAATTCGGCCACTTCTTTATCGAAAAGCTTACTCTGTTGCTCTTTTGGCAATCGAAGAACCGAAATATGGCCTTTTCTCCATGTTTTGTCGGGGTAATCAAAACCAATCGTATCTCGTGAAGCATTAAAGGACACAATCACCTTTTTCCCCTTTTCCACGTAATACCCCTCTACCCGAATGTCACGATCCTTGGTTCTAAACCTAAAATCATGCTGCCCTGGAGTAACCTCAAAAATAGTAGGATTATTTTGCTGATCTTGCTTCGCATAGTGCAGTACACCGTCTATCCAAACCAGATGAATCCCTTGTACAGCACCGTTTACCACGATGTAAGGGGATACCTGACTCTTAACAACATCGAGTGGACGAGACTCCTGAAAATAGACCTCTGGATATAAGAATTGATAAAAGGGAATTGTATCCAACTGCATTACTTTAGACCATTTCACCCAATCTTGCAGCGCTCCCTGATAAACTTTTTCATCATCATCCAAACTAACATGAAGATTTTGCTTGATCTCCGCCCTGCGCATCAGACCACCGACAGTAATCGTTGGCGCAGCGGCTGACTTAAACTTTGAGGTAAAACCATAGGCTGTAATATCGACATCTTTCAAGGGTTTACCCTCCTTATCCGTAACAGAAAGTTCGAACATAGCCTTCTGTCCTGGATATACTGTGGTAGCCGTGTTAACTTCCAAATTCAAATTTTTCTCCACATAGGGCAATTCCTCGCGAATAACTTTAGATCTTCCTCCAAAAAGGTAAGTGATCTCCAGGCTATACCCCTCTTTTCCACCGGCTAAAAATGCACGATTCAATTCGGTTTCATAGCCCGCAGCAATCATACGACCACCACGATGAACTTGATACCAAAATGGAATCCTAGCCGGGTTATCGACATGCAATAGCACCGAGTCCGCAGTGCGGTAAAATTTGTAATTCAGTTGTACCTGCTGCTGGTCCTCCAGATCAACACTTTTACTACAACCATTCGACTTAACAACAATTTCTTTGGCCTGCCAAGGTATTGAAACCAGATTAGGTAAACTTACATTTTCAGCCTTCAGCACTTCATCATGTTCTCCTAATATCTTGAGCTCAGCAGACGCTGGCTGCTCAATGCCCTTTTCAACATAGTTCAGCGCTGCATGTCCATCTTTGACAATAATACGGATTTCCTTTTCGCGGTTAAGTCTATTGAGATCAAGGCTTCGCTCTATTCTTTCATTATCCGAACTTAAATAAGTACCAATAACGCGAAAGGAAATGCCAATGTCAGGCGGAAAAATTGAATCCGGTAATACAATCTCCTTTTCTGCCACATCTGCAAGCGAAACACTTGTTTGCCATAAGGTATCTGGAATAAAATTGACCTTATTGGCTTTTAAATCATGCATCAAAACCGGACTAGCCACCACCTGTAAATCGACTTTCCCATCGTATATGGGCATTTCATTTTCATTTAATGCTTTTAGTTTCAGCCGCACGCTGTCTCCTTTGGCATAATCTGCCTTCTCAGAAGTCATCGTAAAACTTAGGCTTTTTAGTTCATAGTCTTCGTATCGGAAATGCTGTCGATGCAAGACTAGTTTGGTTTTTGGAGATTCCAAAGAAATCCAATAATTTCTATCCAGAATAAGGCCTAGTCCCTTCAAATCAAATGCAAAGTTATACATGCCCGGACGATAAGGCGCTAGGCGCGCCAAAACGGTATCCTTCGCATAACCATATCCTCCCGATAGACGTACGACAATAGAATCGCGATTGGGTTTCCATTTTGTTTTCTCGAGATACGCTTTAAATTTAACTTGCTCATTTGGTTTATACATCGGTTTATTAAAAACCATAAAACTTTCTGTACCACCAGTTTCTTTTTTATGAAAAATCCGCTGAATTTTAAACCGAGTTCTGAGCCAGCTGTTGCTGATTTTTTTCCATAATGACACCTTATCTTTATGGGGCCAGCCCCGTTCTACAGTCAGATAATGATAGACACCCTTATGTTCAATACTGACGATATCGTCACTATTTGCGTTGGCAGCTTTATAATAATGGAACTTCTTATCGAGTGACATGCGACGTCCGTTCACTTTTACTTGCGCGTCTTCTATAATCGTTCCCAAAGAATCGTATAGACAAATCGCAAAAGCTTTCGCAGGAATAATTTTGACATACGGGTTATCGCTGATCAACTCCCGATACATGAGATCTGCTCCATTAGCGCGGACCTGTACATAGTTACCAGGTGGTAACACCGGATTTGGGTCTCCAACCTTATATTTTACAACAAAATTGCTGAGCATAGCTTCATCGAATTTTATTCCATCCAAATGAATCTTTTTTAAAATCTCAGGGCTTAGCTTATAAATATAGTAGTCAGAAGAACCGCGTGGACTATCGAATAAGCTCGATTGTCCACAAAGTACAGAAGCATACAACACAGCTAAAAAGCATACTACAATTGATTTCCATTTCATGTATAAATACTGGCTAAATTCTTTTAAAAATAAATAAAATTACCTAAAGCCAAGCACTAGATTCTTTCATTCAGTACTTCAACTTTTGTGCAGGGATGCGGAGAATATCATTATTCCATAAATGAAGAAAAAATACAACATCAACCGCTCTTTAATCGAAGCTGCAACTTTAGTGTCTGAAGAAAAATCAACAGCGCCCGAACGGGGGCTGCGATTATGCTGACACACTCTTGTCACTCATTGGAGTTATCTTTGTTCATAACCCAGTGGGAAGTAGGATCAAATTTAAAATCATAATAAAAAAATGGATACGTTACAACAATTAAAAGCAGAGTTAGCGAATGAGTATCAAATTACAAGAAACTTTATCGCACTTTTTCCGGTTGGAAAGAATGAGTATGCACCACATCAGAAAAGTATGAAAATGATGCGTTTAGCAACGCACATAGTCGAGGTTTTTGAATGGCCTAGTACAGTTTTAAAAACCTCAGAACTTGATTTTGCCAAAGTTCCTTACGCCCCTACAAGCCTATCGACATCGGAAGATCTTTTAAAAAAATTGGACGAAGCATATGAAGCTGGGATAAATGCCTTAGAAAAAGCGCAAGAGGAAGACTTGAGTGAAAGCTGGGCAATTAAAAATGACGGCCATGTATTGGCAAGTTGGAGCAAATATGAGGCAATTCGTCACGCATTAAATCAGATTACACATCACAGGGCACAATTAGGCGTGTATTATAGGCTCAACGATATTCCTTTACCAGCGAGTTATGGACCCTCTGCGGATTCGCAGAATCTATAGGCCAAAAGTGCGTTGACCCAACCTACACTTTTGAAGGAAAGTGTAGGTTTTCTTCAAAAACTTCCAGTCTTCAAGCGGAGCATTACACCGCAACGAGGTCCTCATATTTTTCATCAAATTCTGAGCGCTTTCCTGAACATCCGCGAGCCGTTGAAAGTAATAGTGAATCTCCTGATGATAATCTGCAACCACTGATGTCACGCGTAATATTTTGGAGTAATACGATTGCATCTGAGACTTTATATTTCTTACCATCATAATCGAACTTTTTTACCTTTATTTCACCCTTACTAATTGCTTCAACTACATGTTGATCATTTTTCAAACTATTGAGTTCATAAAGCGCTTCAACTCTATTTTCGGCAAATAGTTCTTTAAACGATGGTTGGATCTGCTTTTGGGATAGCGGGGACGCACCCACTTCGTACGGGATGAGTATAGTCGTAAAAGTCATTGAATTTCTGATCAAACGCGTACCGATCTATCCGCTTTTCAAAATCCTCCGTAAATTCGGTTAAGGCTAAAGGTGATGGTATCTGCTCATACTGGATCGCCGAGAATAACCTATCAGAGATTAAAAAATAAAATCCATTTGCATTAAATCATCAGAAATCAGATCGCCAATGTATTCCACCAAATCTCGACCAAGCTTGCTATCGCAGAAATTGCTTAAAGCTCAAATTTCTAATACCCTTTTTCCAAAGAAACTTCATTGAGCAAAGGTCGCCCATCAGCCATTCTGCAATAATTATCCACCACCTGTAAGACGGACGAGCCTATATTTGTTCTACTCGCAACATGCGGAGTTATAATAATAGCGGGGCAGTCCCAAAACGGATGATCTTGCGGCAATGGCTCTTGATGAAATACATCAAGATAAGCTTCAGCAATGTTTTTCTCGGCAATTGCATGCAACAAATCATTTTCCACGAGATGGTCACCTCGGCCAACATTTATAAGGACAGTTCCTTTGGCGCACAAATTAAAAAGATTACGATCCAAAATACCGTAAGTAGCATCGGTTAATGGTAAAATATTGACGAGAAAATCCGCATTTTCTACCGCCAAACCCAGTCCTGCCGCTCCTGTAAGCGACGTTACTCCGGGAAAATTCTTTGTAGAGTTTGACCACCCTTTCACCTGGAAACCCAACCGAAACAACTGCTCAGCCACATACCCCCCGATCTCACCTAATCCTAATACCGTTATATTCGTTTCTCCAATTGATTTATACAACAAGGGACGCCAATGTTTATTTTCTTTTTCATCTATATACGTCGAAAAGTTCTTCATCGAATGCATTACACAGGTCAAAACATGCTCAAACATATCGCTTTTCAACATGGGATCAATAATCCGACAAATATGGAGATGAGATGGAATATTTTGGGGGAATAGGTGATCTATTCCGGCACCCCCAGACTGTATAACTTTTAGATTGGGAAAATAAGTATAATAATCCCCCTCAGGCTTCCAGCAAAGAGCAAATTCAACCTCGCTATAATTTTCAATATCAGGGAAGATCTCCACTTTCACTTCTGGCAAATACGTATTGATTTCGACCTTCCATTCCTCAGCCCTGCTTCGATTGAGGATTAACGCTATACTCATATCTTTTTTGTTTATACGAAAATAGCATTAATCCTAAAAAAAGGCAATGAGCTGATTCGAGAATCAGCCCATTGCCTGCAAATAGGGTCTTTCACCCCCCACAATAAACGTTTAATCCGCAAAAAAATACTATTTATAGCCCATATTTTGTTTCAGGTTGTCACCGTCTTTATTATTCAGCTGTATTTCACTTAAGGGGATAGGTAATAAAGCATTATAATCCTGAAAACCAGTTGTGATCTTATTTGCAGGTCCTGCATCCCCATTGCGTAAAATCCGCTCTTTCAGTTTATTGGTTCGAACTAAAGTCATCCGACGGTTCTCTTCTGAAATCAGTTCTCTGGCGCGTTCATCTAAGATAAAATCCACCGTTAAATCACTTGAGGCCACTTTGCCTAACTGATTATTACCAGACTCCGCACGTGCTGCTTTAAATGAGCGATCACGCAGCTTATTGATATCCTCTGCGGCACCTCCTGCATTTCCCTGACGCAAACGAGCTTCCGCGCGCAGCAAATAGGTTTCCCCAAATCTCATGACTGGCCAGTCTTTCACCAGCGCATAACCAAAATCATCGAGTGGATCATAACCACCCCATTTGGTTGGAAATGGATACCAGACTTCCAAACTATCGGTACGGAAAGGAACGACCTTATCTCCGGTTTTGATGACGATGTTTTTAGTTCCTGCACCTTTTGCAACCCGATAACCATCCGCATCAACACCAATTTCTGCAGTAAAATTTGGACGATTATAATTGGTTGTCCTCCGTATATTAAAATTGCTATTGCGGATATCGCCTTTCAGCCCTTTCCATACCGTATATTTCATAAAATTACTCAACCGTAAACGGCCATTTCCTCTACCACCCAGCGAATCAGCATTGACCATACCATCCCATTTATGGTAAGCCGGCTGCCATACCCTGCGTTGTTGTGGACTATCGGTCGTGCCGCCATTAACTTCACGATTATACTCCAACTCAAAAGTCCAGATGGCCTCGGTATTTCCCTGCCTGCGTCGCATATTTCCCTGACGAAACATATCCCTAAAGTAATCACCACCTTCGGCCAGGTATTTTCCATAACGTGCCTCAATCAACTTATAGTTACCACCATTGATAATAGCGGTTGCCATCGTTTCAGCTTGTGCAAAATAGCTTGCGTCGCGCATACCAATACGTAAAAAAGCTTCTGCAGCAAGCTGTCTCGCGATATCTTTATTGATTCGGCTAGGTGTGCTCGCTGTAGCAAGATCAGGGAGCTCTTTAACGGCATAATTCAAATCATCGGCGATAACCTTGTCGATTTCAGCAACAGCGGTTCGTGTATAGTTAAATGAAGGCACTTTAATTGAGCTGGTCAACAGAGGTACATCTCCCCACAATGTAACCAGCATATTATAGGCGTATGCGCGAAAAAATCGTGCTTCTGCAGCGGCCTTCGGATTGCTATCGCCTACTCCATCAATGATGAGGTTGGCATTATTAATAAATGCATAGCATTTTTCCCACAAGAAACTTACGCCGCCATTTTCTGAATTGAGATCGGCATATTGGTAAAAAGGATTCTCAACGCCCTCTGTCGATCCAGCACTCGTAATATCTGTCCCGATCTGCCAACAGGAAAGAAATCCTTGCCTGCCACTGTAGCCCCAAAGCTGGGCAAAGTTATAATGTAAGCCCAGCAACCTGTTCTCCACTGTCGTCGGATCAACATTCGTTGCATCGTAATTAGAATAGGGTTTCTCGTCCAAATAGCCTTTACCACAAGAGCCGGCCCCTACGGATAACAAAGCCAATATGGAAAATAAGGTGGTATAATTGTTAATCGTCTTTTTCATGTGTATGTAATTGATTTTTGAAAAATAAATGTCTAAGCATTAAAAACTAAGGTTAATGCCTAAAACATACGTCCTCACCATTGGATAGTTAATTGCATCATTCGTGGATCCCCTTGTAATATCGCGAGCCTCCGGATCCCAGCCTAGCCAATTGGTCCAGGTATACAGATTTCGACCGCTCGCATATACTGTCAGCCCCTGAACACCAATTTTTTCGACAAGTGGTTGTGGCATTGTATAACTTAAAGTTACATCTTTCAAACGGGTGAAACTGGCATTAGAAGGGAATCCATATCCATGAACATTGGAGTGATTCCCCAGCGAACGCCATTCATTACTTTTGTTTTCCGGCGTCCAATATCCAAGGGCCGCAGGCGTGCTTCGACGTCCCATCTCGTCCGAGGCGGCGCCAATTTGCGGATTATTACGCAATGCTCCTTGTACAGTATTGATAAAAACATTTAAGGTGAATGCTTTATAAGTGAACGTATTGGTTAAACCTGCAGTCCATTTCGGTGCTGTCTGCCCAAGAACAGATCGATCACCGTCATCAATCTTTCCATCGGCATTTAGATCTGCCAATTTAAGGTCGCCCGCTTGCGCAGCATCATCCCATGCCTTGTTCGCTCCAGATGCAATCTCATCCGCCTGCCAGATCCCCACTTTCGTATAATCATAGATGACTCCTATGGGCTGTCCAATAAACCACCTATTGCCCAAGTCGTCTTTCCCGTTGCCATATACTTCTGTGATCTTATTTTTATTACGGGAAAAAACCAATGTACTCGACCAGTTAAATTGATCTTTTACGATATTTTTAGTGTTTAATGTCAGGTCGATGCCTTTATTCTCAATTTTACCAATATTCGAATATACTGAAGCAAAACCAGTTAGCTTGGGTAGACGTTGTTCAAGAAGTAGATCATAGGTACTGGATTTGTACATATCAATACTACCTGAGACCCGATTATTGAATAATCCAAAGTCAACACCTGTATTGAACCCCTTTGTTTTTTCCCATTGCAGATCATAATTCCCCATCAAGGTTCGGATCGTTAAGGCCGTATTTGACAAGCCATTCATTGCCATTGGACTTGAATCCATTAAAAATTGGGTGCGATAAACAGGGATCGCTTCATTTCCAGAAAGACCATAAGAAATACGCCATTTTAAATTACTGACAATCTGTTTGGCATTTTGCATAAAGGATTCGTTATGCAAATTCCACGCTACTGCTGCCGATGGGAAAGCACCATACTTGTTGTTTCTGCCAAAAACGGATGCGCCATCCCGGCGAACGGTCAAGGTCAGCATATAACGACTATCGTACGCATAATTTAAACGACCCATTTGCGAAATTGTACGGTATAAATCTGCAATCGAAGAAACCTTCTGTGTTGACGCCGCACCCAGATTTCCCCAACCAAGTGCATCATTGGGAAATACCTCGCCTGTTGCAATTGCCTGTTGCCAATATTTGCTTTTTGCCGCATATAGTCCAGTGAAGTCAATATGGTGCTTACCAAAGTTCTTGGTATAGGTCAATATATTTTCTAAGGTATAAGTCTGTGTTTCATTATTGGTTATACGTCCAAGACCAGCAAAATTATACACCGACTCACCTTCGTATTCATTGTTTCTAACCGGCACAAAGGAATACCCTGCATTCAACTTATATTTCAACCCTGCTAATGGCTTGTACAATTCACCAAAATTTAAATCGGCATAGCCATTCAGGCTAATGTTGAATTGCCGGCGCTGTGGATCTAAGGTTGTTGGCAACAAAGGATTGGACCACAGTTGCTCAGAGTACATCGGGTATTGTGTTAAAGAGCCATCCTCATTATACATTCTCGCGTAGGGACTCATTGCCGCAGCCTGCAACAAATTAGCCCGGCCGCCATCTCTATTGTGTGCAACGATAAAGGAGGACGTACCCACCGAAAGGTATTTGGTGGCCTTAAAATCGGTATTTGTCCGAAAAGAGTAACGTTTGTAATTGTAACCCAACAAAACTCCTTTTTCATTTAAATAATCGCCCGACACAAAATATTTGGCATTTTCACTACCGCCCGATAAACTGACGTTGTGGTTTTGTATGACGCCAGTCTGCATCACCGCATCCAGCCAATCCGTCGTTACGCCATTTTTATAATTGTCATATTCGTATTGATTGCGCACCGGACCGCCATTGTACAAACTCGTGTTGGTGATACGGGCATATTCCGCATAACGCTTTAACAGTTCCTCGCCAGAAACAGGTTCGAGGATATGCGCTACATGCTCTACCCCACCATAGCCACTGTAACGAATGGACGGTTTACCGGTTGTTCCTCTCTTTGTGGTAATCAATATCACACCGTTCGAACCATTTACACCATAAATAGCCACAGCGGAAGGATCTTTCAGGATTTCGACAGATTCAATATCATTGGGATTGATGTCATTAATAGAGCCATCTGTTTTTGTCAATGGAATTCCATCCACAACAATAAAAGGCTCCGTTGTTGCACTAAGCGAATTTCTTCCTCTTACCTGCACCGAGGGCGCATCACCAGGAATGGATGATGCCTGGGATACCGTCACATTAGACACCGCACCCTGAATGGCCTGCATGACATTGTTCACAGGAATCTTTGATAGACGGTCTTTAGGAACTGAAGCGACCGAACCGGTTATATCCGATCGTTTCTGACTACCATAACCCACCACCACAAGCTCTTCCAGCACATTTTCTGCAGGTACCAGTGCAACGTCCAGATTGGCCTGCTGCCCTATCGTGATTTGCTTCTCTTTAAAGCCAACGGATGTGATGATCAAGGTGCTACCTGGAGATGCCTGAATTGAAAAATTCCCCTGCCCATTCGTTTGCACAGTTTCCGCACCGCCTTTTACACGAATGGTAACACCTGCAATTCCCTTTCCCGAGGTATCTTTAATAACCCCTTTCACATTTGCACTCTGCCCGTAACTGGACATGGCTATCAGAAAAAGGCTGTTCAATAAAATGCCCTTTTTTGAATATCGGTTATAATAATGTTTTAACATAATTTATTAATAAATGATTTGGTTAGTTTTTCATATTCTACGTGCTTCTGGAATCAACCCAGCAATGCCAGAATGTCCAATGGATACTCTTATCAAGTTGAATTCATAGCCTGTCGTTTATAATTGGTGTCCTTGTTTCCTGCGAAAAATAGTGCGCTAACTTTTGAAAGAAACAAGTGAATAATTCGTCCAACATTGTTTTGGACCCAAGACAAAAGTAGCTTTGAAGCGAGATTTTGGTGTTTGATTTTAGTTCAATTGAGTTGAAATTCGCTTCAAAATGCTGAAAAATCGATATTCAACAACAATAAACCAATTCAATTACGATGCGATAGCCTAATCACCCAAGCTTAAAAAGCCACGGCTATCGGAAACACAGGCGATAAGAGTAGCCTTCTTAGAGCATAAAAAAAGGTTGCCATTTTTTTGGCAACCCTTGTACACTTTATAGCTACTGTTTGTTAAATGCGCGTAGGAAAGATGTAGTTCTCTCCGTTACGCCAGCGAATCTCCACTTTCTTATCCGTTGCTTTCACTTGTGGAAAAAGCTCTTCATTTGTCCATTTTTCTCCCGATTTCTTCCACAGCTGCAAGGTGACATACCATTGTCCTAGCGGCTTTTCTCCACCTACAAAACAATTTAATACAGCACTCTCTTGCGCTACAGGATGAAGTCCTTGGCAACTTAAGCTTTCCATCCCCTCCCAACCCATGAGCCTTACCATAGCCAATTGGTATTGCCCATTATCTAAAATCATCGCCTCATTGCCGTTATACTCCATTTTTTCTGAATGGATAGGATGATCCTTCCATTTTGGGAGGGCATAATGCCCCAGCCGCAAGGCCAAAGGCTTTTCGGAAAGTAATTGATCACATCTCAAAATTCCATTTGCTATTGTCCGTTCTGCCAAGAATAGATGTATACTCGTATCCGAAGCCAAGGTCGCCGTACGGCGATAAACTCCCTCCTCGTACCCGCTAAATTGATACATCCGAAGTGATTCCCACTGGGCAGGTTGGGTCTGAAAAGTATAATTCATTGAAATTTCCCCGTTCTTCCCATCGGCCTGCCAAGGAAAAGCACTATTATAGGAAAGCTTATTGTAATTTTCCGTCCCTTGATAATAGCCGATGTCCCTACTGGTATTCCAAGATCGGATTTCGGAGGCACCGATGCTATCATAATCAGTGATCAACATTTGTGCCCCCTCTATATAGGTATTCAGCACCTTCGCATTTGGAATCTGACGATTCCAGGCACCCTGATTTTCTGAAGCAGTCCAAAAACTGCTATTTTCCGGAACCAAAAGACCTAAAAAGAATTTCCCCAGCCAATATGCACTTCCCCGGCAACTATACTCCTGTACCGCAGGATCAAAAGCGCCATAAAAGCCCAGGTTGGGAATACCATCCGAAAGAAAATCCGGATGCTCTAAAAATTGCAACAAAGTACCCGAAGCAATTCTCCGCATCCAACCATAATTGATGGAAGGATCATCCAATAACCCCAATAATGGAAAGGGTACTGCGGCCCCCATACGATACGAAATACTACGGCCCCACATAATCATTTCACCATTACGGCTAAATAAATAGGGATAACTTTTCACCACATCATGCAAATTCGATTTGAATTTTGCAGCAAGTTCAGGGTACATCGTCGCACCATAATTAGCGGCCCAAAGCGATCCATACAGCTGAAAAGCCCACATACTGTAGTAATCGTAGTAAGGACTGTCATTATACCAGCCATCGCCCCTATAATCTTGAAGACATTTTTCCAATAAATCCTTCAGGTAATCCTCCCGAACAGGGTAACCTCTACTTTTAAAAAAGCTTAAAATCATAATATTGAAAAATCGCCAATTCATCTGTATCGTTGGTCCATTACCATAACTCAGCATGGTTTGTGCGAGTTCATTTTTAGTATGTTGTGGCAACGGATCCCAAAGCACTTCAGGCGCTGCCATTAGCGCCACAGCCAAATCTCCAAATTCGACCAGCTTTTGACTCGGCCCGCCTTTTTCTGGAAGTGGGGCAATATAGCTTTCGGAGCCCTTATGTAATAGCAGTTCCAGTTGATGCCTATAATAATCTGCTACGCGAATACCACGGATCTCGTAGTCGGCATTTTTCTTTAAAAGCGGCACAGCGATGAAAAGCGTACGGCAAAGCCCCTCTAATCGTTCTGTTTCATTGTGCACGCCATCTCTAGGGTAGCTACGTCCAGGCTGCTTGGGAAATAACATCGGGCTATTTAAGTCGCTAACGACAGAAAATGCCCCTTCCAACAGATAGGATGCAGCATCCATCCAATGTTGGCGTGTTAGTCCAGTGTAAGGACTTTTTTTAAAATCTGGATTTTTCAGTTCGAAAACTGAACTATTCTGGCTCAGAGCAGTTGCTGCGAATCCAAGAAAAACGCAGCTAAACACCAGCAGTCTAAGTAGGCCCTGTTTTATTTTCATGTTGCTTAATGTTATCATTTTCTTCTCCCTTTGTCGCGCCATTCCAGCACTTTTACTGCTGTCGGATCCGTTTCTGCTAACCCCTCCCCATCTTTTTGTACCGTAGCCTGTACGAATAGCGCAATTTTCCGTTTCTTTCGCCACAACTCAGTATCGTAAGTTGGTTCCCACGCTCCTACAGATTCTTGACAAAGATCAGTAATCCTCGGCGATTCTTGCTGCATACCCTGTAACGTCAAAATCGAAGGCCGGCTGCCCCTTTCCTGATCACGAAAGATCAATGTTAATGCAATCTTCTTATCCTTACCCCGAACCAATAGCTGTGGTCTTGCAATAGGAATCTCCTTTGTACCACCACCACTTAAGCTAAATGGGGTTTTTCTAAAATCAAAAGATCGAACCTTCCATTGACCATCCTGTAAATAAATAACTTTATATTGCGGAATGTCAGATGCTGGAGCACGCCAGTAAGTAGTAATGAAAGGATTCCCGCTATCGTCAGCAGCGATTGATGTTTGATTGATTAATTCGTGCCGTTCCGGAATCCGGGCAGCATACTCTGCTGTAGATGCTTTCATGGGCAGGTCATATCTTATTCCGTCGCTTCGCTCCCATGTCAATCCGCCATCCTTTGAACAAGCATAAGCCATATCATGATTGCTCGCTACATTTGGACTTTCACGCCAAACCCAAGAGAGGTGTATCGTTCCGTGGTTATCGACATAACTTTGCCAATAAGCATTTCTCTTTCCCTCCCCATCAATCAAATTGCTATGGATACGTTTCCATTGCTGCTGTTTACTATCGTACGTATTCACCACAAGGTTGCCATTCCCGGATCCACCATCCCGATATAAAAATAACAGCTCACCATTGGGCAGTTTTAAGAATTCGGGATAAGTCACCCGGCTTTCATTTTGACCGACCATAATCTGCTCATCACCGAGTACAAGACTATTCGGATGGATAGATCGCGCATAGCGCAATCGACTATTATGCTGATCCCAGCACACGTGCAGATATCCTTCCTGATCCACCATGATGCTGATCACATTATGCGCATCTTTGGCATTGCCGGTATAACCTGAGCGACGCAGCTGCCAAAGTTTACCGGATAGTAGGCGTCGCCCTAATACAACATATCCCTGCCCATCGTAATAGGCTATATATTGATATTTGCCGTTGCTGGTTAGGGAATTTTTCCGAAATACAGCGGTGTTGACCGTATTCTTAGCCCATCCGTTTCCGGCTATTGTTTCCTTAATTTCTTGTCCTTGCACTGCACAAAGAATCAAGAGGAATGAAGCGCACATCATTCCTATTCTACATATTTGAATCCGATATCTTTTCATTAACAGCCACTATCTTAGTGAATAGCTTTACTATAGTCCTTACTCCAATCCTGACCCGACCAAATTCGCTTGGCACTCCAGTCCTCAACTTCACTTGTCCAGAAAGGATCTTCATCAGACAAGCCTAAAGGCAAGAAAATAACCGAACAGAGATAAGGGCTACCCTGATTATTATACGAATCTGCCAGGCCAGGCTGGCTACCATACAGGCCCAATGTCAACCAGCCATTTTGGTAGGTACTTGGATTTTCTGTTGTCTTTTTCAACACAGCAGACAGCGCACCCCGCACCTGCCCGTTGGTTAGTTCTTGAGGAAGTCGTTTCTTGAATGCCATGTCGGCTAAGTGATGAAAGGCTGCAGCACGATAAATTACGGATCTTCCTGTTGGTGGAAAACTACCATCTGCATTGATTAAGCGCTCTTGGATGATGGCATATCGCTCATTACGAAGGCTGATTTTAGCAAACATGCTATCGTAATGTTTGGTCTTCAATTGAATGATGTCCATGATGCCGGCCAAAAAAGGATGAATGACATAACTATTGTAGTAATCAAAAGCATAATGCGGACCATCCATATACATACCATCTCCGACATACCATTGCTCTAATTGCTGCAGGGCATAGTCCACACGCATTACATCCCAATCGGTAGAATATTGAGCTAAAAAAGCTTCGTTCATCGCCGAAAATAGCAGCCAATTCGAATAGGCAGGCCGAAATTGACGCGTTATCTTGATCGATGCAATCAAATTTTTTCTAGTTTGCTCATCAATGTGATCCCACAGCCATGGACTCCGGATAAAACCTAAAGCAATGAAAGATGCATCTACAAGCTGTTGTCCGCCCAGATCAAAACGCATAAAATCTCGCGCATTACTATCCAACGCATTTTTTAGTCCCTGAACAGTCCATGCTCTGTATTGATCGCGGAGCTTTCTTTCTGCTTTGGACCCTCCATCCAATGAAAGCCACGGACCAATACCGGACAATACCCTTCCCAAAACCTCAACGTACTGCACTTTAATCCGATGCGCTCTGTTATCCACCTGCGTGGATGTCATCTGAGGCATATTTAATCGAAGACTGTCATGTGCTAAACTCCTTAATACGGGCCGCAGCATGCGATCCATTTCTTGGAGCCAGAACGTTCTACTTGCCTCATCAGGCACAGTAGACGTTTTTTTTACAGTTTGCCCCTGAACAGATTGACCTGCCCACAGCAAAAGGAAGAAAAATACAACTTGATTTATCATCTTCATACATCACTTATTTTTTATTCAGATAACGGTACATCTCTGTTCCGGCCAATAAGAATGCACCGACACCAAATGGAGCAGTAGAATTAGCATCCACAACCTGTCCGGGAATAGCTTTCTCACCGATAGGCTGTACATATCCAATTCTTCCGTCAGCTTGCAGCGAAATTTCACTGAGGTAGTTCCATCCCTTAAGCGCCGCTTTAGAAAACTTCGGATCAATGAGTATTCCCTGGTTGAGTCCCCAAAGTAAACCATAGGTAAAAAAAGCCGTACCGCTTGTCTCCCGCCCAGGAGCATGTTCAGGATCCAGCATACTTCGCGTCCAAAACCCTTCCTCTTGCTGGCAGCTCACGATTGCATGTGCCATTTTTTTGAACCTTTCATGGTAATAATGGTAATGCTTATCCGCTTTGGGTAAATCTTGCAGAACCTTTGCCAAGGCTGCAAACACCCAACCATCACCCCGCGCCCAAAAATCTTTCTTGCCGTGGAGGCTCTGGTGTTTGGGATAGACATATTTGGCATCGCGATAATATAAATGCTCATCCTGATCGAACATAATACTATCTGCGTAGCGCAAATAGGTATACATTTTATCAAGATAGCGTGGATCTTGCGTCAATTTATACATCTTGGTCATCACCGGCATGACCATATACAAACCATCAGCCCACCACCAATAATCTGTATTGGGTGTATGAATCTGATAGTGCATAACTTCTTTAGCACGCGCTATCTTTTCGGGACTTGGCGACAAATTATAAAGATCAATATAGGTCTGGAAACAAATCTGCCAATCTCCAAAAAGAACATAATCATCCGTTTCACCATAACTATATTTCCACTCTTGTTTGTTGGTTGATTTCGCACCTTTCCAATCATTGAATTTGGCCCAGTCCTCAGAATATTTCAGATCACTTTTTGAATTGGAAATCTTATAGAATTCCATATTTCCAGTATGGTAAGCTGCCTGATCCCAAAATGCCCAAACTTGTGGCTTGTGATGAGATTGCCAATAATCGTTTGCACTTTTGAGTTGAGAAAGGACAACTTCTTTTTTTAGTTTCTGTCCAAAAGAAAAATGTCCTATAAGTAATAGGCATAAAATAAAGTTGATACGCATGTCTTGAGATTTATAAATTTGATCCCCAACCGGGATAAACAAAGCTACCACAAATCGATTTTGTAGATGTTTGAATAAAGACTAATCATGACCTAAAATGGGATCATTTTGCGTCTAGAAGGTCTAAAAATCGCGTAGAGTAGCTTCAGATTCAATAAACGTACAATATACACTTATTTAAAAAACATTTGTATCTTTAATCCGTATAAACCTAAAAATTTTCAGTTGGATTCCCGCTTTCGTCCAGTGACACAGCTATCTAGGAGCGAAAGGACATACTGCCGCCCGCTTCTGTCAATGAAGCACAGCAGCTATTGATGGATAAGAATGCTAACTAAACTGGATGTTGAAAGAGGTGGATTAAAAGATTATCAAGATGAGCGCACGTATTCGACAGATTATTGCATTTTTGCATCTATATCTATCCTTGACTACTGTTGTTTATAGCCAACAGATGGGGCTTGATCCCGTAACAAAAAATTATGAGCTTCCCTCCCTCACGATCAATCAGACGATACAGGATCGCGAAGGATACATCTGGTATGCCTCCACACAGGGTTTAAGTCGTTATGATGCTTATAATATCCTAAATTTTAAATTGAAGGATGCCGCCGGAAAAGCCACCAGTCAACAAGCGATCCGCACGCTTATAGAATTCGAAAACAAACTAATTTTAGGGGGAGAAAAAGGTGTTTATGTATTAGATAAGCGCAATTATAAGGTTGTCCCACTGAATGATCCACGGGTAGCCAACGTTCGCGTCAATACCCTGTTGGTTGACGGTTCAAAACGGCTTTGGATTGGCACAGATGATGGTATTTATATCTATGATAGCGCATTGAAGCCTTTGACGAACGCCCAAAGTGCATCTATTCTAAATAATAGCATGCGAGGCAAAACCGTTAATACGATCTTTCAGGATAGCCAGGCTCGGATTTGGCTGGGTGTCTGGGGAGACGGCTTATTTATGTTAAGTCAGGGTACCAACAAATTAAAGTCTTATCCTAGACTAGGCCAACGCAACAATCCGTTCAAACTCATGGAAGACGACCATGGACAACTATGGTTATGTACTTGGGGAGATGGGATTTATTTATTCGATCCGCTGCAGGCGACTAATCCCTACAGAGAAATTGAAATAAAAAATAAGCGCCGACATGGCGGTAAAGAGGATCTTTTCTACAACATTCTTCAGGATAGAAGCCGCCATTATATTTGGGTGTTGTCTTTCTCGGGCATATCGACACTTCAATATCGAAATGGTCAATTACAAGAAATTGATCTTTCGAGCCACTTCAACAACACGACAAATATTTTTAATGATATCTACCAAGATAAACACGGCACATTATGGCTCGCTGTAGGTGGTAAAGGGGTGTTCATGTTTAGCTTTGACAAACCAATCGTTAAAAACTATAGTTTCAAACAGATTAAGGCATTATATAGTATTTCCCCAAATCTAAATATGCTCTATCGCGATCAAACCGGAATCTTTTGGTTCAATCTGGAACGTTTTGGATTTGGTAGCCTATCTCCGAAAACAAATCAACTCAATACATACAGCAATTCCAATTTCAGGGATCTAATTTCGATCCGTGCTGTTACCTGTGCCACAGATTTTGGACAGGAACTGTGGGTCGGCTCTGCCTATGAAGCTTCGATCAATGTTTTTCAGAAGAAAAACAATACGATCAAATTCTTACGGAAGATCGATTTAGTTCAACAGATCAGACATCAAGGTAAACCTTCATTTTTCTTTACGGATTCGCAAAAACGACTCTGGATTGCAACGACGCAGGGCCTCCTCATAAAAAAATCGGAATCGGAACCTATCACGATGATTGCTAAGATAAAGGATCAGCCCGTAGCGATTGCCCAAGGGAAGGGAAACCTTATCTGGATCGCAACCAAAGAAAACGGAATCTATTGTATCGATAACCGCAATTTACAGTCCATAATCAGACACATTGGAAAGGAGACGCCAGGATTACGAACGGATCAGATTGAAACGATGGATGCTGATCGGGGCGGTAATCTGTGGATTGGCACCAAAGATAATAGGTTACTGAATTATCAACTCGCAGGCCAAAAAGTATCAGAAATCGCCAACAGTACATTATTTGAGAAAAACCAACTGCTCGATGTTGTCTGTCTCGATCGCTACACCTGGCTGTCTACGACACGAAATTTATACAAGATCAACCAGGCGAACAAGCATATAAGTGAATTTTCTACAGCTGACAGCCTCCAAGTCAACATGTTCTCAAAACGGGCTTTTGCTGTAGACAGGAGCTCCAATACCATTTACTTTGGCGGGTACAATGGAATTGTTCAACTGGATGATAACAGCATCTTACCGGATTTTAACGAAAAAGTCCTTATTTCAGATATAAAAATAAACAATAGATCCATTGTTTTGGAATCCGAAAAGGAGCTATTTAGCGATGATATTGCTAGTTTAACACTGAATCCCCAAGACCAAAATATCGAAATATCGTTTTCTGCCCTACCTTTTAACCAGAAAGGAAAAATACGTTACGCTTATAAATTAGAAGGGGTAGATAAAGAATGGATCTACGCTCCGCGAGATCGTATTTTTGCGACATACAACAATTTAAGTAAAGGAAAGTACAGGTTTTTAGTCAAGTCAACCGATTTGTACAATAAGTGGAATACAGCTTCTACTCAAATTGAAATCATAAAAAAGCCTGCCTTCTATGAGAGTAATTTAGCGTATTTTCTATACGCCTGTGCGTTTATCGGCATTGCTTTCTTTTTTATTAGCTATTCTGTCAAACGTCTTAAATTGAGCGGTGATTTAAAGATAGCGCAGATCGAAAAGGAAAAGACGAAAGAACTTGCGCAGTCCAAGCTCAGTTATTTTACCAATATTTCACATGACCTGCTGACGCCGCTTACAATTATCTCTTGTTTAGTTGACGATGTGCAGATGACTACAAAGAATAATTTGGAGCAATTCGATAAAATGCGTCTTAACCTCAGTCGTCTAAAACGGCTCCTCCAACAAATCCTAGACTTCCGAAGAATGGAAAATAACAGCATGAAACTGCAAATCAGCGCGTCTAATTTCCCTTCTTTTGTTACCCAATTGGGTGACATGCATTTTGGCCCCATTGCCAAAAAGAAAAAAATCGACTTTGAAATTCAGCATGGAGACTGTCCTGAAATCCTTTTCTATGACGTTGACAAAATTGACAAAATTTTGTTCAATCTCTTATCCAATGCATTTAAATATACGGAGCAAGGTGGAAAGATTACACTCTCCTATCATGTAGAGGAAAGCATGGGCTGCAACAGACTATTCATCTATGTTCGCGATACTGGTATAGGAATTTATCCCGAAGACATGGAGAAAATTTTCACAGCTTTCTACACCAATACATCCACAAAACATCTTGAAAGTAATGGTATAGGACTATCCGTGACCAAACAGCTGATAGAGGCGCATCATGGCAAAATTCATGTAGAAAGCCAACGCCATATCGGAAGTAACTTCCAAATCACGGTTCCGGTAGATAAATTGTATTACCATAACCAAGGGATCGCTGTCATGGAACAACCTTTTGTTGAAGAAATTAAGGCTACCATTATGGAATCGAATACCGTTGATGATAGTACACCCAAAAATGCAACACAATCCAAGCTCAACCTCCTATTGGTGGAAGACAATGAAGAACTTCGTTCGACTATGGCGCGAATTTTAGCTCAAAATTATCAGGTACATATTGCTCACAATGGACTAAAAGGTCTGGAAGTACTCGAACATACTGAAATAGATATCATTGTGAGCGATATTATGATGCCTGAACTCGATGGACTCCAGTTATGCAAGACGATCAAATCCAATGCAGAGTTCAATCATATCCCTATTTTACTACTGACTGCCAAAAATAGTATTGAAGATCGTATAGAATGCTATCAAGCTGGTGCAGACGGTTACATTAGCAAGCCTTTTGAGATTAAGGTTCTGGAAGCCAAAATCCAAAGTTTTATTATTAATAAACGTTGTCGTCAACTCGTTTTTCAGCATAACACGCAGATTAATATTTCGACACTCGATCATACACCTTTAGATGAAAAATTTGTTCAGAAGATGATTCAAGTTGTCGAAGAACATCTTGCCGACGATCAATTTGACGTGATCAAGCTGGGAGATATATTGGGCCTATCCAAATCAACGCTATATCGAAAGACCAAAGTTCTGCTGAATGTATCTCCCAGTGAATTTATTAAAAATATACGGCTAAAACATGCGTGTCAGATCATGGAAAAAGACAGATCCATTGCTGTTAGTGAAGTCGCCTTTGAAACAGGCTTCTCCGATCCCCGTTATTTTGCCACCTGCTTTAAAGCAGCTTTTGGGCTAACTCCAAGTGAATTTCAAAAAAACGCAGCAGCAAATATACTTACTCCCACATAAATGCTATCAGTTAACAATGAAACACCTCGATGTGAATAGCATTTAATCGTAATTTAGCAAAAGATAACCATAATCAAATTTTAGATGGCACTAAAACATCGAATTATCCTAATTAGCCTTATCCTTTTAAAATTCGTCATTCAATATCACTTGATTAGTCCGGTATACGAATTACAGCGTGACGAATTTTTACATCTTGATCAGGCAAACCATTTAGCCTGGGGTTACCTCTCTGTACCCCCACTGACCTCCTGGACCTCATACCTCATTAAAATAGCCAGGAATTCAGAATTCTTGATCAAATTCTTTCCAGCATTGTACGGAGCCTTAACAGTGCTAGTTGTTTGGAAAACAATAGCGGCACTGAAAGGAAATCTCTTTGCGCTCCTATTTGGCAGCTGCTGCATCATGTTTTCCGTACTCTTCCGCCTGAATGGTTTGTACCAGCCAAATTCTTTGGATGTTTTGTGCTGGACCGCCATATACTACCTCATCATACAGTACTTGAACAACCGGCAACCTAAATGGCTGTTTTATATTGCCATCGTATTCGCCTTCGGTTTTTTGAATAAATATAACATAGTATTTCTGATCTTAGGCTTAATTCCTGCTCTTGCGCTCGTACCCGAACGGAAAGTTTTTATGGAACGAAAATTATATGGTAGCCTACTCCTCGCTATAGTGATTATCTTACCGAATTTAATATGGCAATATCAAAATAATTTCCCGGTATTCGCTCATTTTAAAGAGCTTCAGGCCACGCAGCTTGTCAATGTGAATCGCTGGAGCTTTTTACGTTCTCAATTTCTGTTTTTCTTCGGTACTTTTCCCGTTTTAATTTTCGCTTTATATGCTCTTGTAAAATATCCAATATTTAAACCTTATCGCCTGTTCTTCTGGTCGTTTTTTGTTACCATTGGTATTTTCTTATTTCTCAGAGCGAAGGATTATTATGCGATAGGCATTTATCCAGTCTATTTTGCTTTTGGTGCAGTTTATATTTCATCACTTTTGGAAAACAAAACAGGTAAAATTCTAAAGCCAGTCTTGATCGCTCTAACGGTCGTTTTATTTCTCCCCGTCTATAACATAGCATTTCCCAATCGGAATCCAGCTTACATTGTTGACCATCCCGAGAAGTATAGGAACTACGGCATGTTAACCTGGGAAGATGGCAAAGAACACGCTCTTCCGCAAGACTTTGCCGATATGTTAGGTTGGAAGGAACTTGCCCACAAAGTAGACAGTATTTATCGCCAGATGCCTGATCCAGAAAATACACTTGTTCTTTGCGACAATTATGGGCAGGCTGGTGCTATAAATTACTACTCGAAACTGGGAATTAAAGCTGTTTCGTTCAATGCAGATTATATCAATTGGTTTGATCTGAGTAAAAAATACACCAATTTGATCCGTGTCAAGAACTATTGGGAGCGCGGGATAGAGTTGGAAACAACGGGCCCTTTCTTTAAAAAATCCATGGTAGCAGACTCCGTCACAAACAGCTATGCGCGTGAACATGGAACAACGGTCTTCTCTTTTATTAACGCTAAAATTAATATCAATAAACGCGTATCAAATGAAATAGCATCAGAAAAAAGAAAAAAAAATCTTCCTTTATAAATGACGGGCAAGACGGCCTGTAAACTGCACGATTTGGCAGTTTAAACTCATGCGTAACTTTACCGTCAACTTATGCCAAAAAAAGCGGATTTCTACTTATTCGAATCGGTATTTTACCCTATGCTTTCCCTAACGCTTTTTATTTAATTTAGCACCACTTTTTTAAGCGATACCATGGGAAGCAAAACTATACTGATGTTGGACGATGATAAGCATGTCCTTGAGATATGTACAATAATTCTTGAAACAAATGGTTATAATATAGCCGTTTCACAAACCTCTCATGACATCATTGAAAAAGTGGAGGAAGTACGTCCAGATTTAATTCTGATGGACAATTGGATTCCAAAAATAGGCGGTGTTGAAGCCACCCGGCTACTCAAAAATCATCCTTTATATCGAGATATCCCGGTGATTTATCTATCTGCAAATACCGATATTGAAACGCTTGCAAAGCGGGCTGGAGCCGATAGCTACCTTGCCAAGCCTTTCGATCTAGAAGACCTAGAAAATCGCATAGCTGAACTGCTTGAAAACCCTTCCCCGCTTAGAACATGCCTGTAGACTTTAGTATGCGCTATCCGACAGCAGTTTTCTTTAAAAAAGCACATTTCTATCGCGGTTTTGATTTCAAGCACTAAATTTCAGACACAACATCCTCCTGTTTTGTGTGCAGCTTGCTGCGGTAGGTAATCCCCCATTTGGCAATTTCGTCGATGATGGGTCCCAAAGTTTTACCACATTCAGTCAATTCGTATTCAACAGTCAAAGGCTTAGTGTTAAGCACCGTTCTTCTGATCAATTGATTCATTTCCAGATCCTGAAGTTCCTTAGATAACATTTTGGCTCCAATCCCATCAACTTCGCGCAATAGTTCCATAAAACGTAATTTCTCCACTAACAATAAGGTACCGATGATATGGAATTTCCATTTTCCTGCCAAAATTTCCATGCTATCATTGATGGCTAACATGCGCGTTTTACATACACCCGACGACGTTAAAGTTGCTTCCTTTTTCATTTCGCTATTTTTTATTCTTCTATTGCCGGCCGCCAGTGGTATTTTTAATTCCATAGACGATCATTCTTAGATCAGTTGACTAGAGCGTCTCCGTTTCGTTGACCTAAATTTCCAACAAAAATACAGATTTATAAAGTGATAAGGCACTATCTTTTTGGAAAGTAGTTTCCTTAAGGAAACTAATACCAAAAATAAACTATCTATATTCTACCTTTGTACCAGCAGCATCAAAAGCTCAGATTGGCAGCGTTGATGCTGTCAAAGTTTAAATCGTATATAACATATAACAATAAAACGATAAAAAAATGAAAAAGCAATTAATTTCGGGTTTAGCCCTTATCCTCTTGTTGGCTTCTTGTCAAAACACAAATGGTGATAAAGCAACAACAACAACTGCACAGGAAGTAACTGAACAAAAAGGACAAACTTACACTGTTGAAGCAGATAAAAGTTCGTTAAAATGGACTGGATACCACAAAGGTGGTTTAAATCCAAGATATGGTGTTCTGAAAAGCGAGGGCACGCTATCCGTCGAAAATAATGCTGTCACCGGTGGTACTTTCACCATCGATGTGAATTCTATTCTTACCGATTCTGCTTCGGTGGATCCTACAACTTCAGGTGGTAAAAAATCATCAGATTTGGATGCGCATTTAAAAAGTGCTGATTTCTTTGACGTAGCCAAATATCCAACTGCGAAATTTGAAATCACCAAAGTCGGTCCATTCGATGCGGCACAAGGAAAAAGTGTTGTTGCTGACGCAACAAATACAGTTAGTGGTAATTTGACGATCAAAGATAAAACGGTAAATGTAACGTTCCCTGCAAAAATTACCTTCAATGGTGACGAGGTAACATTCTACTCTAAATTTACGATCCAAAGACAAGATTGGGGACTTACTTACGGTACAGAAGGTAACCCACAAGATTGGATGATTGCACAAAACGTTGACATCGAGCTTAATGTTACCGCAAAAAATGCTAAATAATTTTTTATAGCAATAAGTCATTCATGGCATCAAATAGATTAATCAAGTACAACTTACCTGATTAATCTATTTGTTTTATATACCCTTCAAATACGAGATCCTCCTGATTCGAGACATGGATCAAATGGGAATCCTTTAGAAGATATAAGCGATCGCTTACATCCATAACTTGCCTAAAATAGTGATCAGCTATCAATATTCCTTTGCGGTGTCTGACACGTTCAATGTGCGCGCTAATCACCTCAATAAAAATAGGACTAAGTCCGACAAAGGGTTCATCAAGTAAAACAAAAGAATGTTTGGTATGCAATAGTATTAAGGTTTCAATAAAGCGGATCATTCCTAACGAGAGGTTACCCAGATACCTATTTAAATTTTCATGAATAAATGAAAGTTCCAGTAAATGAGAATCATCTATTTCAAAAAAACGAATTGCTTCAGAAAGCCGCAATTCTCGAGGTAAAAAGCCTTCTTGGGGCAGATATACAATCTCCTTCGTTTGGTATCCCTTTTCAAATTTTACACCTTGGCAACGCATAAATGCAAAATCAGGTTTGGTCTCTCCAAATATGATATTCATCAGCGTAGACTTTCCGCTTCCATTTTTTCCCAATATTCCAATCACCTCGTTCGGTCCAAAAGTCAAAGAAATATTTGAAATGATCTTTCTTCCACCACGGCTAAACGATAGACTATCTAGGTATAAATTGCGATCATAAAGCATTTCAATATCAGACATAGTATTATAAATAACAACAAATCTATTCCAGTAAGCCTTATTAGCATCCGACTCGGCGAAAGGTGGAGGTTTTTAAGAAATATTTTCTTTTTAGAAAGGTGAAAGAGATATTCGACGGCAACAGATAGAATAGTACCGAAAACCTTCAACCAGAATATGAACATGAAGAACGACGCTGTATCAATGGATCTCAACATAAAACGTTGCGACTGCCAAAGAATACAGACGGTCACCCATAGATTAAAAAGAATTATGAATCTAAAAAATTTTAAACTCAATCGTACCATTTGCTTATGACTCAATAAGGATTGGAAAAGAGATTTAAATTGGCGTTATCGTTATCGATAACATGTAAACGTTTTCATGAATATAGCGAAATAAAAAGATTATATATCAGTTTTAACATTCCTTAACTCCAGCACTCATTGTACAAAGTACTTAGGCGGAAACCTAATCTATTGAGATTTATGGGATGTCGTAAAGATACTGCTGAGGTAACTTAACACGCTAAAAATGGGCTCCATAGTCGATTACCTCGGTTTTTAAAAGCATCTTTTCCGCGCTATGATTAATCAATGTCGCTGTTGCTATTTTAGTCTTTGTATCAACACTGATCGCCAATTCGGCGCTATCCCCCCTTTTATCACTGAAAAATGAAGCAAAGTTTTTAAAAGTTTCATCTTCATCAAAAATAAACCGGGCGGCGCAGCGGTTATTATGCTGATCATACCATTTGATGTAAATGTCCTTCGGAAGGCCTCGAGCCTCCATATCCATATACCGGCCGCTCTCATCAAAGACAAAACGCTCTGCATTAAAAAACTCAAAATCTGCATCGAAAGCTTTAATGTCGGAAGAAAAAATAAATTTTGGCTGCAACTGATAGCGCATACGCAATTTATCCCAATAACCATACGGAATAGGTTTATTTGCAATTGCTTGCTGAATCTCCGAAGGAATAATTGAAGTGTCGGACAATACCGTTTCTCGCCATTCCTTATTAAAGATATTTCCATACGTCCCATTTCCTTTGTATTGATCCGTAGCTTTGATCACTACTTTCTTAGCTTGATATCGGCCGATTTCAATTTGACGACGTCCTGTGCCCGTCACCCATATCACCAGTACGCCCCCCGGAGCAAAACCCAAAATAATCTTATTATAATGTTCGTCCACAGTTTTGTTCGCTCCTTTTTCTTGAAATGACGTGCTGAAAAGTGTCCGTAATTTATTGTAATCAATCGCACCCTCCATCCGATAAAAAGCATCTTCAACGAATGAATACCAAGTCACATCCAATGCTTTAGGTAATGACATCATTTGTTCATACGAACCACCTCCTGCTTGTCCCCACACGCCATGATAGTTCACAATATTGCCCTCACTAAACGTAAATTTGTAATCCTCATCTTTTGGAAAGATAAAACGTCCATTATATAACTGAACCGGATAAGCTGTTGGGTTACTCATCGAGCAGGACCATGTATAGCGTCCGTTCTTAACATGATCTTCCTGCCTGAGACGTGCCTCCCGTCGTTCATTAAATGCGCTTATAGTCGTTGATAATGCAAATATAACCGGGAGTGAAACCAGAAGTCCGAATAGCGTGAACAGCACATATTTCCAGGATGTTACTGCCCAGATTATCATCACGCCGCTCGATAAGGAGAGGAATGCACTGATTGTTAACATCCAAGGCAGCATTTCCTTAATTACCCCAACTAAATCCGCATAATAACGATGTTCGTACGCATTATCTAACGTAAATAAATAAAGTAATACTGGAAGCAAGAAAGAAAAAAAGCAATAAAATAGAAATCCGTAACCAAATTCAAAAACGATTTTTTGCTTCACTACCCTACTAAATTTCTTCCTAAAAACATCGAAATGAAAATAAACCAACGCGAGAATAATAAAATACGGCGAACAGCAGAAAGCCGCATAAATCATATTTAAATCTGCTTCATGTACAAGTAGGGTCGCGATGAGACTAAAAATAGCAACCAAAAAAGCAGAAACTGTAACTCTTACAATCATTATATTTTGTTTTAATCCAAAAAGCTGTCGTCCTCTATTAAGATACAACAACACGTTTTAAAAATAGTAAGAAATATTTTAGGAATATAAGCAGATTGATATTCAACTGTCCTGATCAAATAT
The DNA here is from genome assembly GCF_002429765.1 of Sphingobacterium sp. UBA5996. Classification (NCBI taxonomy): domain Bacteria; kingdom Pseudomonadati; phylum Bacteroidota; class Sphingobacteriia; order Sphingobacteriales; family Sphingobacteriaceae; genus Sphingobacterium; species Sphingobacterium sp. UBA5996. The sequence goes on along the minus strand of NZ_DJAS01000017.1, from coordinate 130,870 downwards.
TCGACCCAAAGCAGGGAAATCAAATCGTCTAAGTAAAGTCGATCAAGTTTACTAACTTCGTTTTTATTGTTACCATCATGGATACCCACTATAAAATTAGACAAGCCACAGCAAGCGATTCGCACCGTGTTCCTGAAATTATGCTTCAGGCAATGGAAGAGATGATATTCCGCTTGATCCGACAAGAAGATCAACATGCAGCCGTACATTTTTTAACGCAGCTTTTCCAACAAAAAGGAAATCTCTACAGCTATGAAAACACTTTTGTGGTCGTTGACGTCGATGACCGGATTATAGGTTCATTGACAGGTTACGATGGTGACCGGTTTATTGAATTAAGACAGCCTATCCTGGATCTTATAACGGAGCACTACGCAAATAATTTGATTCCAGAAACTGAAACGGCCGGTGGCGAATTTTATATCGATTCCATCGCTGTTGCCCCCACTGCAAGAGGTAAAGGTATCGGAACCAAACTTTTACACCATGCCATTACACATGCTAAAGAAAATCACTTTAATCAGGTTGGCTTACTTGTTGACCTCGCGAATCCAAATGCGCGAAAGCTCTATGAAAGGATTGGTTTTCACATTGGGAAGAAAACGTACGTTGCAGGTAGCGCATATTATCATATGTATATGCAGCTTACTTAAATAGAGCTCTTGTTAAACGTATAACCTATTGGTACCCACATTCCGCCAACTGCTTCAAAAAAAGCACGTGGACAGCTTTGGAGGACAAATAGCGTATACCTGCAAAGCTTAGTTAATCGCTATTGCATGGTATAAAATCTTCAAAAATCGAGATAGAATGCACAAAATTTGAACGCTAGTTCTATCTATATTTGCACATAAAATGAAACAGCATCTTCAAAGAAAATTACGGATATACCGATACGTGGTCTATAGGGAGACATTAGTCGATCCTTGGGAACATTTTTGGTCCTTCATTGGTGCCTTTGTCGGGATATTCATTATCGCTTATATCCAATCACTTCACTTACCCTCAATAGAAAATGTCTTTTTGATAGGCTCTTTTGGAGCTTCTTCAGTTTTGGTTTACGGAGCGATACAAAGCCCACTAGCACAGCCTCGCAACCTAATCGGTGGGCATGTTGTCTCTGCCATCGCTGGCGTCACAGTGGCGCAGCTCCTTCCTGATATTATTTGGCTTACAGCCCCTTCTGCTGTTGCGTTGTCAATTGTGTGTATGCAGTATACCCGTACCTTGCATCCTCCGGGTGGAGCAACAGCGCTGATTGCAGTCAGCAGCGGAACGAAAATTGCATCTATGGGATACTGGTATGTATTAAGCCCGGTTCTATCAGGCTGCACAATTCTATTGCTAGTAGCCTTAATTTTTAACAATATTACCAAGAACAGACATTACCCTGTAAAAAAATCACGCCTGCGCCGTTCAAGGAGGCAGCATTTAAAAAACCGCTTTGCTAAAGCCTCCAACCCATCGCGCATATAATGTCTTAAAAACCTTCAGCTAATGTCTTGAAAAACCTTCATCGCCGTCAAAACACGTATAGCAAGTTAAAATCTAGTATATTCTTGAATGTAAACGCGGTTTTGCAGCGACGTGTTAATTGTCAGTGCTCAAGTCTGTTTTGTCAAATACGGTAGTCATCGCTCGATAGATTCCATAAATTAAGAATAGTAGACTTGTCATTGTAAGTCCTAGATACTCTACCACCCAAGCGATAAGAATAGCTACCAAATGAATTTTGCCATTGTCGGGTTTAAATGCTGCTCCCGAATAAATATAGTAAGCGATTGAACCAAATAAAACAATCCATAATACCGCATATACATAATGAAGCGGATTTTTGCTGAGTCTCCTATTTTTAAACATCTGTCAATTTTTATGATTTAGTAACCATTTCTGTATTAAAACTACAAAGGGATATGTAGACAAAAATAAGTGTACTCCAGCTTTTGACAACCGCTAGTTATTATTCGCATCGCATCGTTTAATATTCGCGCGATCGGCCATTGAAATCGACTATATTGAGACTAAGCATGCTGATTTAAAACAATCATAATAAAGGAAAAGGGGCTATCCATAGCGGTCTCTTAAAACAGAACCCCGACATGAGGAAAATGACGGGGTCTTTCTAATTTTGTGTTCAATCATTTTGTTGAACATTTTGCGCTCGTATACATTGTGATACAGTATATGGTATAATATACCATTTAGAACCTATACATACAATACATTCCTTAACGATAGACAGTATACTTTCTATTTGGCGAGCTGATTCAGTTCGGCCTGTGAAAAGGCATGATCGCCTTTAAGATAACTATTTGCTTCTTTTAAATACTTGTAGATCACTTCTCTACCCTTTGGGTTGGGCAATTTATGCAAATTTTTTACCAAATATTCCTTGTCTCGCAATCGATCTTTACCATAGCTTAGAAAAGACGGTGCATGCGTCTGTACACTCCATCGAATAAACCGTAAATCGATATTGTCCGGATATTTCATGATCATTTCTTCTAAAAGCTTCTTTCCTTTTTTGAATTGACCCAATTTCGAAAAAGGGTTGCCCATATGTTTGGCCCATAAAATTTCATAAGCAGCGAGGTACCCTTTCTCCGTTGCGGAATTGGCGGATTTTTCCAATAGTTTCAGATTCGTTTCGCAGAGCTTCTTATTTTGAACGGCGGTAGCGTACTCGGCCCTCATTTTATCAACATCAACTTGACCAAAACAACATATCGTACATAATACCAAAGAGACACAGACAAAAAATCGTATAACCATTTTCAATTCAATTAAAGTATAAAATAGAAACTGTTCTGTCATATAACAATATCGAACAGCTTTGAGTTTTGTTATTTTTCAATACGTTGAGTACGCTGTTTATTTTGCCACTTTCCCAATCCAATCAATACCACCGCGATTAGGACGAAAACCAAAGTCATTGCCAAACTGTTCAAAATAACGCTTTCTATACCCAACTCAGAAACATTTATAAAAGGATAAGGATAAAATCCAGAAACCGAACCATGCCACAATGTGTACAACAGATAGCCTAACGGGAAAATCAACCAATAGAAAATCTGGCGCCAACGGAGCACTTTTTTGTTACAAAATAGCCACCAGAAGAGGAAAAAACTTAAAGGCGTGACAACATGCAGTAACTCGTCTACCAAACTCAGCATCCCTCTTGTGTTTAACAAAAAACGAAGTAAGCTATTATAGATCAGTGCGACAATAAGTATGTAAAGTGTGACGGCAGTAATTGTTTGGGAGTTAGTGAAGAATATGCCCAATCGGCTTTTTGCCAAGAAAACAGTAAAAAAACAACATAATAGCACCAAGACATTACTTAAAATCGTGAAATAACTAAAAAACTGTATTACATAATCGGTTGTACCAAGCTTCGAGACAAGAGCACTTAATGTAAATTGCCCAACAAGGGCCAATAGAGTGACTAAACCAATGCCTCCAGCAAAAACCGATTTTAATGACTTTCGAATCTCCATATCCAATTAGCCTTACCCCTACTAAATATAAAGATTTTAAACACTATTTGAAATTAAATGATAAATTCAGCTTTCCGGCGTTTGAATTTGAATCTGGATAATAAATAATAGCAAAGATTTGTAAATGGAGTGAGATTACTGACTTACTATTATTATTTTTATCCGATATAAAGCATTATGAATAGATGATAAGAATAGCCATTATTGAAGATGAGCCCGCCATACGCAAAGAAATCAGCTATTTGGTGCAACAGGAGACTGACGTTGAACTTGTTGGCTGGAGTGATACTGTGACAAATGCTGTTAAACTGATTGAAGACAAAAAACCTGATGTTGTTCTTATGGATATTCAGCTCCGCGACGGAACAGCATTTGATATCTTAAAGAAGTTGACTGTAATTCCACAGAATATTATTTTCATTACTGCTTACAATCATTTTGCAATCAAAGCCATTAAATATGGTGCGCTAGATTACCTCTTAAAACCTGTAGATCAAACCGAATTAAACGAAGCTTTAGAACGCTTTCGACGCAAAAGAGAAAACAATCCACAATGGATGCAACGTCTATCCATGGCACAAGAGGCGTTTTATGCCCGGGAATTACCCGAAAGTATCGCGTTATCATCCCTACAGCAAGTACGCATCGTTCCTGTTCATAACATCGTATATTGCAAAGGGGATGGCCCCTATACATTTTTCTTTTTAAATGATGGCACAAAAGAGTTAATATCCAAACCGCTCAAATATTATGAAGAATTATTGCCCCAGCCCTACTTTTTGCGCACCCATCAGTCCTATCTTGTTAATAGGTCGCATATTTCAGGCGTCAATCGCTCAGAATATATTGTCTTAAAAAACAAAGAGGAAATTCCCATCTCCTCGCGCAGAAAAAACTCGATTTTAAATCAGCTGTTTCCAGAAAAATGAGCGCACTGAACCGCATTTTACCTTGGCTACTAATCTCGCTATTGTTCATAGCCTGTACGGAAAAGAAAGGCACATACTCACCTGAAGGTAAAGCTCTTGCCGCACAAATTCAATCGCTCGAGGACCAAAAAATGAATGGCGCAAACGCGGATTCTTTAAAACAGGCCTGGTTAGAATTAGATCAGAATTTGAATGTGAAAAAAGATACCGTACTGGCTGCCCGCGTAAAATATTACTTGGCTCGACAATATGCCAGGAGCAGGCAGGATTCAGCGCTTTTCTTTGTTGAAAAGGCTCTTGAGCTGATTGAACCAACCACGGGGAATGCAAAATACAAGGCGCTTATTTATAACGGCATAGGAAACATCCGCAGTCTCGAAGCAAAGGAACGAGAAGCAGGCTATTATTATAATAAAGCTGCTACAATTGTTTTGTCGGACACCGCATCAGGACTGTCAAACGAAGCAAAATCAGCAATATTACTGTCTGCAGCGCAAAACAACCTCACTTCCTTTCAGTATAATCTTGCCGAAAAGATGAATCGAGCGGCATTACCCCTAGTAGATTCATTGCCTGAAGGACATATCAATCGACAACGCGTTTTGGTACAAATTATCCAGACACTGAATACCTTGCAGAGAACTGCAGCTGAAATTGCTCCCTACCTCCATAAACTCGAAGAATTACACGCTAAGCACCCAGACAAATACAACATCAGCTTTTTGTACGATTCGAAGATCCAATACTACGAAACTGCGAGAAAAACTGATTCCATTTTACACTATGAACTGCGAAAAATTGCAATAGACGAACATTTGCATCAACAGACATCATCTCCAACATTGATGAATAATTTATTTGTTGATTACAGCAATGTAGCTGCAATTTATGTTACATTAAATAAGCCCGCTTTGGGAGAAAAATTCATCCAAAAGGCCAATAGGCTGAAAGCACAGTTTCCAAAATTAATTTTTCCCGCCAACGAAATTACCTTTCAAAACAACCTCGCCGCGCTATACAGCTCGCAAGGGAAAAATAAAGCCTCAATAGATGTATTGAATCACCTTGTTCAGTTACAAAGGAGTATTTACCAGTCAGAGAATACACAGGCGATTGCAGAAATGAATGCTCTTTATCAGCTTCAGGCGAAAGATCAATCTATTCGTATGCTGAATGAAAATATTGAAATCAATAAACTTCAACTGCAGCAAAATCGTCTCTGGCTCATGACAACCTCTTTGGCCATCATTTTATTGATCATCATCCTTTTCTTTCTATATTCCAGTTTTCGCCAGCGACGTTCCAGGCAAGAAAAAGAAAAGGTCTTATTGCAGCAGCAATTACTACGCACACAGATGGAACCACACTTTATTTTCAATACTCTTTCGGCTGTTCAAAGCTTTATGCGCCTTGATAAAAAAGAAGATGCCATTAAATATTTAACTCTTTTCAGTCGCTTATTACGTAGCAATCTCGAATTAAGCCGCGAGAATGTTGTCCCACTAAGTGAGGAACTTGAGGCCTTAGAAAACTATCTCATTCTACAGCAAATGCGTTTTGATGACACTTTTCATTACCATATTACACCTCCGCAAGATCAAGACCTCAGTGCGGTGATGCTACCTCCCATGCTGATACAACCCTATGTTGAAAATGCTATTCTTCATGGTATAGACCTCCATATAGGCAATGGCAGCATTGACATCCAATTTGCACTATCAGGAGATATCCTGCGCGTGAAGATTCAAGATAGTGGTAAAATCAATAGCGACATTCCTGAATTGTCACATCGGTCGCTTTCAGGAGCCATCTGCCGAGAACGCATGCAATTGCTCGGAAAAAAAGCAAGTATACAGATCTACAAAAGCCCTAATGCTGGCACCACAGTGATCCTTCACATACCGGTGACCTATTGATGATCTGTATTCTTCGTTCATTGAGACAGCTACTCCTGGGTCTTTGGTTTATTGTTGTTGCAGCTTATCCGCTAAAATTTTCATATAAAACCCTCCAACGACACTACGTGCCTTAAAATTTTCACGAATTCCGGTATTGGAATCATAAAAATCATTCAAAGGGACACGAGATTCCGTTTGAATCGCATGCTGGTATACAGGCTTCACCAATGCTTCAAATGTTTCTCTTGATGGTGCAAATGATGCTGTCCAAAGAATCCAGTCGTTTTTGGTGTATGCTTTGCGGCTATCCAACGGGATACCGAATCTATTCTGTTTCGTGAGGTAATACTTGATTTCAGTGTCATACACGTTTTGAGGAAATAGATTTAACCCCAATACTTTGTCCCAGATCAAATTATATTTCTGACTCCAAGTATTTTTATCATCAAATGTCAGCGCATAATGGTCGCCAGCATCTGCCATTTCCATCCATCTTGGAACCATTTCCTCCGCAATTGCACGGTATTTTTTTGCAGTAGCTGTTTCACCTATTGCTTCAGCGAGCTGCGCATAACAAGCGATACCAACAATTGCTTTGACAGATAAGTTCGTATTGCGTGCAAGGTGACCGGCAAAATCGTCTGTACAAAGCTGCGTTTTAGGATCAAAACCGTCTTTAACAAGATAATCTACCCAAGTAGTAAGAGTTTTCCAATGCTTTCTAGCATAATCACTGTTCCCCTGCACTTTCGCGATCGCTGCAGTGAGGATAATCATATTTCCTGACTCTTCCACCGGCATCGGTTCGCCATAGGTCTGACCATTGGCCAGTGGATAAGTACCCAAATCATGCGCGGCCCAAGGGTATGGATATTTCCCGCTTTCACTAAAATAAAATATTCCGCTCAACATTCCCTTCAATAACTCCGCATTGTAGATCAAATACAAAGGGGCTGAAGGATAAGTTACATCCACCGTATTAATAAATCCACCACTATTATTTTCTTTCGAAAGCCATAATAGTTCATTTTGCGGACTTTTCACCAAGGTATGAGCTGCGATACTTTGACGATAAGCCAGTATGCTAAGATGTGCATACTCTTTTCCGCCCGATTTGAGCGCATCTGCATAAACAGACTTGTCAAATGCCGTACATTTATCGACCACGCTACGATACTGGTCTGCAGCCAAAGTCAGCTGATTTTCCATCGTTTCTTTCCCTGAATTGTTCCACCACGGTCTTAGGTTATTGTTGAAATACTGAATCGCATAAATTTCATCGTAGCCTACCTCAACAAAACGCTCCTCTGCTTTCGCACCCACATTGCCAAATGGAATGACCGTGTTCAGCGCAAGTGATGTACCCTTAACAGTTTTTGCAGCGGTCGTTGTTCCCTTTCTGAAAGCGTCGACGGCCCCGCCCACCGGACTAATAAACTGTTGCGTCTTATCTCGCTTTGGTGAAGCAACATAAAAATACCCCCAGTCTATCCGCATATCATCGGCACCTTTCTGCAAAATAGGCTGTTCAACCGTTCCAGCTTTTAGTACCGACAATTTTGCCGTTTCATATTTTTCGGCGGTTACTTCCTGCGAAGGCTTAAACACCGCAATATTTGTTGACGCACTCAAAAAAACTTTAACAGCATGCTGCTTTCCATCGTTTGCCTTTACATGATAAGTGATGTAGCTTACCGGTCTGGCCAACACATTCAGATCATCCATAAGCAGCGGCGAAGTAAAGGTTAATTTTAGATCCACTTTACCAGCCTGAAAATTGTAAACTGTACGTGTAGCTGTTATTTCCACCTCTTTTTGCACGGCTTCCTGAACCCGTGGGCCACGCTCTTTAAGCCTGTCAACCAAACCAAAATCCAAGTAACGACCACCAGCACTATTCTTCAAATGGATGGCCATATTATTTTTCCCGGCTTTCAAATTCGTCTTGTCAATCGGTAAATAGTGAAAACTATTGGTCCAACCTATCTTTTCGTAAACCTTCTTCCCGTTCAAAAATACTTCTATATTATCATCATGATTGAGTTTTAAAAATAACTCATTGATACCCTTTGGGTCGGCTACGACAAAGTCACGTCTCACCCAGAGATCATCCGACTTCCAAAGCGTTTTTACCTGCTTCTCATCATCACCAAAAGGTGCATGCCCCGATTTCCAAGTATTCGTATTATAAGCGGAAGACTCCCAACCACCTTGAGGCTTCGACTCAGTATACTGTACCGTATAAGATTTATCTTCCGCAGTCGGGAGAATAACTGCATAATTAGGTTCTTCCTGGCCAAGAAAACGATAGATCTTGCCATCCACATCAATTAGGCCCAACAGCGAGTGATCCGCATCTGTCCAGTGTTTTGTTGTCGACCCGTGAAGCTGATCGGTCATTGACCATATACTAAAATTCGGATTATGCGTAATCAATGGATAAGCTGGAGCTTTCCGTTCTTGGGCTTGTCCCGCTAAAACCGAGGATATACAGGCTACTATAAGGCAGAGGCCTATCTTCCCAAGGTTGTTGGTTGCATGAATAGATTTTTTAAAAGGTTTAATCATATTTATTGGATAAAATTAGCTGCAAACATTTGTGCATTGGATGTATGCCCAATCGTTTTAACAAAGAAAGTCGGAATAATTGAAATTGAGCTGTCGCATCGTATCATTTTAGCTCCAATTTATATCATATTTGACAATCTGCCATCTAATCAAGATAATTATTATCTTTGAGAACCTGTCCGATCGTTATGTGCAAAATGACCTATACACATCGGCTTTCATTTTTACCAACAACACGATGAGAAGTATTTACGTTTATTTCTTAATGACCCTATCTTATCTTTTGTCAACAAGCTTACAGCTCTATGCACAAGAAATAGATTCCGTCAATAAAAAAGAGCTGGATCTGAGTTCCCTACTGAATGGAATTAGGCAACAGCAAATCAATGATTCGCTCGAACGGGTAAAGCTTCAGCATGAAATTGCCGACCTTAAAAGTCAAAATAGTCCGAAAAAGGAGAACTTAAAACAGCAGCTCAATGATTTTGACGAAGAAAATACCATTCGGCAGCAGCAACTGAAAGTCAAAGTAGACTCCATCAAAAAAAACACAAAAAGATACGCCGTCGCTCCGTTTCAAGACACTTTATTCTATATCTACAATAAGCTTGGATCGTCGTTAGCCAAAGATCGCGCTTCCAACGTGGTGAGCAGAATCCACAATCTCTATGAAGATGATTTTGTGAACGTAGATTCATTTAAAATCGAAAACAACGAAATCAGCGCCGACATCGTTTACAAAGATCTGGTGATCACCTCTATCACCGAACTCGATGCACTTCTTGAAGGAAAAAGCAAAGAAGAAATTGCGGCAAACTATTTAAAAAAGATTCAAGATACCATCACAGCTGAACGCGCCGCGAACAGCATCACAAAACTTCTTATACGTATTGGACTTGTATTCCTTATTCTCGTTGTTTTTTCTATTCTGATCTTATTGATTAATCGATTAAAAGCATACGGTACACGACGCATACTAACGGAACGAACGCAGCGGATTAAAGACATTAAGATCAAAAATTACGTACTCGTTACTTCGGTACAAAAAACACGGATGTTTATTCATGCGATTAGTATCTTACATTGGGGATTGATCATCCTAATCGCCTTTATCATGCTGCCTATTGTTTTCAGTGTTTTTCCATTTACACAGAGCTGGGCTTCCAATCTGATCGGACTTTTCACAAAACCGCTTAAAACGGCAGTGTTGGCCATTTGGGATTATATTCCAAATCTGATTACAATATTTGTTATTCTTGTCGTCATGCGCTATGCTGTTCGATTCATAAAATATATTTTTAGCGAAATTGACAAGGGCAAATTAGAAATTAACGGCTTTCACCGTGATTTTGCCATGCCCACCTTTACCATCGTTCGCTTCCTGCTTCAAGCATTTACGCTGGTGCTCATATTCCCTTACTTACCCGGAGCCAATTCAGATATCTTTAAAGGAATATCCGTATTTATTGGTATCCTGTTTTCTTTAGGATCATCATCTGCGATTTCTAATATCATTGCAGGTCTTGTGATCACCTATATGCGTCCTTTCCGGATCGGAGACCGCATCACAATTGCCGACAAAACAGGTGTTGTTATCGAAAAATCACCACTGGTAACAAGGCTTCGAACGATAAAAAATGAAGAAATTACCATCCCCAATTCGTCGGTACTTTCTGGAAATACCGTCAATTATTCTACCTTCTCAGAAGATGGAATCTGCTTTCAGGTGGAATTGACAGTCGGTTATGAAGAGCCTTGGCAACGGATCCATGAGTTGCTTTTAAACATACCACCGCGCGTAAAAAGAGTTAAAGTGAATCCCGCGCCATTTGTGCTACAAAAAAAGTTAGATGATTTTTATGTACTCTATGAGCTGAATGTTTACATCGGCAAATCTGGGGAAATTGACCAGGCAAAATCTGAAATTTTTCAGTTAATTCTTGACGACTTTTTAGCCGAAGGAATTGATATGAATGGACCTCATATCTATGCGAAGGCAGAACATGTACAGCAATATAATCCAAATATGCCTGGCAAAACGCAAGAAAACTGATCTCAGCAATTGCCGCCCTGCCTATCGAGCAGTTTACCTAAAAGCACTCGTGTAAAGACGTTCGGACTGGACCAGCTTCTATTAGCTAAATTGGACTAGCTCTTTCCTAATAATTGGCTGTAATTTTGACTTCAATAACAAACAATACAACCGCAACATGGATGAGCTTATTACAGAAAACATACACATTATTCAACAGCGTATAGAAAAAGCCTGCCAGTCAACTAACCGAAATCCACTGGACGTAAAATTATTGCTGGCAACCAAAACTGTTCCCGCCGAACGTATTGAAATTGCACTACGTGCAGGACAAACGTTGATAGCAGAGAATAAAGTACAGGAATTGAAAGACAAATTTGAGTATTTAAAGACCATTCCGCATGTCAATCATTTTATTGGACATCTGCAAACCAATAAAATCAAAGATATCCTCAAATGCAACGTAACCTGCATCCATTCGATAGACCGTTTCGATCTTGCCGAAAAATTGCATCAGCGCCTTTTAAAGGAAGAGAAAATCATGGAAGTGCTCATCCAGGTAAATACCTCCTTCGAAGAGAGCAAGTACGGCGCTGCCCCAGGGGAAGTGATCGGCCTGGTTCAGCAAATAGCAACATTAAGCACACTAAAGATTAAAGGACTGATGACTATCGGTATACTGAGTGCCGAGGCCGAACAGGTACGTGCCTGTTTTAAATTGCTCAAACAAATTCAACGACAAATTATAGCCCTAGCTATTCCAGGTGTATCGATGCAAGAATTGTCGATGGGCATGAGCGGAGATTTAGAAATAGCAATAGCAGAAGGGGCTACCATAGTCAGGGTGGGCACGGCAATTTTTGGACAACGTCCTACACCAGATAGTTATTACTGGAACGAACACAACTAACAAAAAAAACGATGCGGATACATTTTACACAACACGAAGTTTTTGAAGCACCCGGGGCCTATTTAACCTGAGAAAATTCAGGCTTATGATTACAGCCAGATAAACAGCATACTTCATACATTTTTAGATTTACTAGAATATGCATACACGAGAAGTCTAATAAATAAATGAAGCGTATCTGTCTCAACGGGAGCGTAAAAACTTACAAAGTTAAGTTATTATTTGGGCAAAAATAGTAGATTTGGTGCAACACAAAAAAACTATTGATGAACCTAAGACGCAGTCAACTTTTAAAAATCGGCTATCTAGCCCTTCTGGCATTTCTCCTACACGCCTGTGTTTCCCAAAAAGAAAACAAAGACCTCACTTGGTATCAACATCAGCTTATCGAGCAGCTTGTTCCGGAAACTGATTCCAGTTATAGAGTTCAAATTGGTATTATGGCTGCGACCTTCTGGCTAGACAATCAAGATGGCCAGCTGTCCAAAAAATTGAACCTCCTGCAACAGAGCTACACGCAACGAAGTAAAGTCGATGTTGCTGTTCAGCAAGGTACCAACAAAATCATTCGCGTCACTAAATCAGAATAAAACAAGCTTATTCAAGGCAACGCAAATGATTTTGGTACCCACCAATACTTCAATTATAGTCAATATCTTCCGCCTGTATACATCATCCACTGCATGATATTCTTTGCTATCTTTTCAATACGGTCTTTACAGGCCACATTGTAAATTAAGCGATTTTATTCATTAATATAATTTGAGGCGCTTCCTGCAATTTTTCACCGGCAACTTTTCCGAATGCTACAATATAAGGTTGTTGATTATGCGCATCCAAGCCCGCCTGATCTTCCCATATTTCATAAAATATAAACTGGTTTTCATCACTGTTCACCTGGTGCAGATCGTACTGTATACAAGCTTCTTCCTTTCTACTTGCTTCGACCATTTCTAACAATAATGCCAATACTTCTTCCCGATGTGCAGGAACTGCCTTTAAAATTGCGGTTAAATATACCTTCATGTTATTGATTTTTATTTTGGTAATTTACTCTTTTCATCGTAATAACGCCACGGATAAAGCGATTTATCGCTCAATAAATTTTAGTTCATCGTGGTTTCCAAATGGAACACCTCTTCCAAATATTGTTTATATTCCTTTTCGTAATTGTCAATACGTTCTTGAGACGCACCTTTCTCCATATCATGAAAATGGAAACTTCCCAGATGTTCCAATCCGGCAAACTGATTCATCTTGTGAAAACCGAATAAAACACCGGCATCAACGGAATGCTGATCAAAAAACTCATTTTCCATTGTAAAGGCTGTCTCAGGAGCATTCCAGCTCGAAGTCACCAGGTATTTTTTACCCTGCATCAAACCACCGGTACCATAGTTAATGGCCGGATTGTTACGTGAACGACCATCATGTTTATAGATACCATTGTTGTGACCCGCCGTAAAAACCTCATCGATATAAAGCTTCAGACGATTCGGAACCTGAAACCACCATACAGGAAAATGGTAAATGATAATGTCTGCCCATTTAAAATTTTCAACTTCAACCATTGGATCAAAATCATCGTTGATATTGGTAACCCTTGTTTCAAATCCATTATCACCCAATGTTTCAAGGGTCCAATTTGTTATCGTCGTATTAAAAGAGCCTCCCGAGTGTGCGAATTTCTGCCCGCCGTTGATAATAAATATGTTCATTTCTATCATTTTTCTTATTGATAACACAAATTTCTATAATATTTTTAAATCACACAAATAACTTAAATTGTATATTTGTATCATAAAAATAATAACTATGAAATGGAACTTAGAATGGCTTCGTACATTTAAGGCAATCTATGAAACCGGAACATTATCTGCTGCAGCACAGGAATTGTTTATTTCTCAGCCTGGTGTCAGCCTACATCTGAATTCCCTGGAAGCGTTTACTGGGCACAAGCTTTTTGATCGATCTGCGCGAAGAATGGTGCCGACCGAAAAGGGCAAAATCTTGTACAACTATGTGATTGACCCGCTTAAAAAACTAGAAACTGGCGAACAGCATTTTCACAAACGCGCATTGGATGAACGCGTTACAATTAGTATCGGAATGTGTTTTGAGACCTTTCAATACACCCTGGAGGAACATATTGCGCAACTACCCTTTAATTTAATTATCAAATTTGGAGAATATCCTCAGATGCAGCACGACCTTGACAATGGCCTATTGGATCTTATTATTACGCCTCAGAAAGGAAACCAGCAGAATCTGCAATATGAAGCTTTCTCAAAAGAGCGTATTGTCTTGATTGCGGGTTGTCAAACAGATACATCCGAACTAGAGAAACTCTTGGCAGAAGACAAAATTAAAGAAGCTGCCCGCTTGCTAAAAAAACAATTGTGGTACAGCACGGCTGCCGATATGGATCATCTAAAAAACTACTGGTCCACACACTTTGGAGAGCATCCAGACTTCAGTCCCAATTATATCGTTCCAAATATTAGTTCAATTATACGCTGCTTGAGTAACAACACGGGCTTTTCCATTGTTCCCGACTTCCTATGTGCCGAAGCACTTGCTTCCGGGAAAATAAAACTGATCTGGGAAGGGACTTCTCCCGTCGAAAATATACTTTACTTCGGAACGAGAAAGAAAACCATGTACCAAGCGGAAATTGGTCAATTGGAAAAACTGCTAAAAGAGAAATGGTAGTCACCTGACTCGCTTATAGCAATAAGACCTCTATTCGCTCAGACCTATTTATTGGCTAGCCGCTCCTGTAACTCCCGACGGAAAGTAATACCGACCGGTAGGGAGGTATTATTGATCTGTACCATTCCATGCTCATATTTGATCACCTTATTGATCGAAGCAATGTAGGATTTGTGGATACGGATAAATTTTGATGCCGGCACCTGTGTAAGTATTTGTTGGGTGGTGCTTGCTGTTAAAAAAGTCTGGCTTGGAGTGACAATTTTCACATAATTGCCAAAGCTTTGGATGAAATCGATCTGAGCTAATTTGACATCAATGACACGTCCATCCATGCGTATAGTAATCGATTTCGGTTCTTCTTCTTGAGGCAACAACGTCGTCTTATACGATAAAAAGCGTTGAACAGCCTTAAAAAAACGGGGGAACGAGATGGGTTTTAATAAATAATCAACAACGCCATAATCATAGCTTTCCAGTGCGTATTCGGAATACGCTGTTGTCAAAATTGTCTTGGGTGGATGATCCAGCATTTTAAGAAATTCCATGCCATTAATTTCGGGCATTTCAATATCCAGAAAGATTAAATCCACACTGTTCTGCCGAAGAAACTCCAATGCCTCAAAAGCATTATAACACTGAGCGACCAACTGCAGATCCGTACTTCTTTCAATATAATTTACCAGTACATAATGTGCTGCGGGCTCATCATCAACTATAATACAGTTGCTTTTACTCATTGTTTAAAGATTGATAACCAATGACACCTCATACTCTTCTTTCCTGGAATCTGCGGTCAATACGTAGCGATTAGGATACAAGAGCTTTAATCGAGCGATCGTATTTTCCAAACCTATTTTTGCTGAGAACACATTCCTCTTCTTGACAGGTACAGAATTCCGTATATGCAAATATAAGTTCCCTTTTTCAATCTTAATCGAGATATCAACAAAACAATCTTCAATACTGCAGGTTCCGTGTTTAAAAGCATTCTCTACGAACGTAATCAACAGCATAGGTGCGATCTGATAATTGATATCTTCTTCTTTTTGATAATCAAATTCAATTTTCGTTCGATAGCCTAGTCGCTCGCGTTCCAGTTCAATATAACTTGAAATAAAATCAATTTCATCATCCATAGCTACATACTCCCGTTCACCGCTCTCCATCTGATAACGAAGCAGCTGCGACACTTTGATAATCAATTCGGACGTACGTTCCGGATACTTTAGATTAATACCATAAATAGTATTTAAGGTGTTGAATAGAAAATGTGGATTGAGTTGCTTTTTTAAATGCGATAACTGCGTCTGATTCGAAAGCAGTTCACGTCGCGTCTTCACACGCTGAAAGCGGTAAAATTCAATAAATTGAATACTGCCCAATATGCAGATCAAGGACCCCAATAATACACCAAACTGATAATGGAACGTTTTCTGAACAAGATTCTTGTAGAGAAAACAATTCTTGTAGATCACGTTATCTGTTAGCTCTTTTAATAGGAGTGCAAAAATGAGCAGGGTTGCTACCGACGCGAAAACATACAACAAGGGTTTATTTTTCTTAAGTAGCAGCGGTAATAGAAAAAAGCGATTTAACTGTGCGTGCGCATACAGGATCATGAAATAGAACACGCCCATCAGAAATCCCTTCCAGCTCAGGATCAAAATCCAGTCGTTCAACGTAAAAAGAATAAATGAAAAGATCAATAGAACGATCTCCTGTATTATCTTGTTCTCCAAAACCTTTCTCATCATCCTTATTTTGTTAAGATTCTGTTACAAAGTAAAAGCTTTAAGTTCAAAAGAGGAGAAAAATAAATGATGAATTCAACTGGTCACTTTTAAATGCCATAGATCATTTTAAAGGGACATCGGGGTTGCTGTGCTTACTATCTTCGTGTCCATAAATGATAGATAACCTATGCTGAAATTAAATTTAGTACTATCACTGGCTGTATCACTTGCGACATGCTCTTCCTTCGCTCAGAAGCTTACGCTCCGAGACGCGGTGGAAAAAGGCATTGCAAATTATGGAATGATTAAGGCAAAGGAATATTATCTCCAGTCTTCCCTACAGACCAATGAACAAGTCAAACGCGACTTTTGGCCCAACCTGAACATCGTCGCTCAACAGGATTTTGGGACCATTAACGGACAAAATGGCCCGCTGTATGGATTTGGTGGACTTGGTGTGGCTTCGTCGGGAGTCGCCCTTCCGGAACAAAATTGGAATGCCGCATTTGGTGCTCTTTATCTAGCCAATGTCAATTGGGACATTTACACCTTTGGACGGAAAAAAGAACGTATCGAATTGGCTAAATCTGATGCTAAAAGACGACAAGCGGATCTCGGTCAGGAAAAGTTCCAGCATAAAATCAAGATTGCCGCAGCTTACCTCAATGTATTGGCCAGCCAACGATTAGAAAAAAATCAACAGATGAATCTGGAACGCGCACTGGTCTTTTTAAATATTGCTGCCACTAAAGTAAAAAACGGACTATTGCCCGGCGTAGATTCTACCCTCGCTTCGGCGGAAGTATCGCGTGCCAAAATCAGTCTCAATCAGGCCCGTGAAAATGTGAAGGAGCAAAACAATAAGTTGACCGTATTAATGGGGATTCCAGCCAAGGACCTGCAACTAGATACTGCCCTGGTGGAGAAAACACCTGTGCAGCGGACTCCTCTTTCCGACAATTTGATTGAAAACAATCCTTTGCTGCAATTTTATCAAAGCAACATTAAACTTGGCGAACAACAATTAAAACTATCCACCAAAGAGTATCTTCCTACGGTAAGCGCATTCGGTGTCTTTCAGACCAGGGGATCTGGTTTTAAGAGTGACTACATCACCGATTTACAAGCCTACAGCACAAATTATTGGCAAGGGGTTCGTCCTAGTCGGCAAAACTATCTTTTGGGATTGGGCATCAGCTGGAACCTGACTTCGATTGCGCGTATTAATAAAAAAATCAGTGCACAGCGCTTTACGAACGATGCCCTAAGAGAAGAATACCAAACTATAGAGGCCCAATTGACAGCACAGCTCGATGCCGCAGACGTAAAGATCCAACTGGCTCTGAAAAGTGATCTAGAAGCTCCCAGACAAGTCTCAGCGGCCAGACAGGCTTACCTCCAAAAAATGACAATGTATAAAAACGGGCTGGCGACACTTGTAGACGTTACGCAGACCTTTTATACATTAAATCGAGCCGAAACCGATCGTGAGATCGTCCACATTAATCTCTGGCAGTCACTGTTACTCAAAGCCGCAGCCGCGGGAGATTTTGATATTTTTAACAACGAACTATAAATAACATTACATGAATTTAATACGTTTTGCCTTACGCAAGCCGATAGCTGTCCTCGTACTCGTATTGGGACTTATTGTCTTTGGCATAGGTGCCGTTCGATCGATCAAGGTGGATATCCTGCCCAAAATGAATCTTCCGGTTATTTATATCGCCCATCCCTTTGGTGGCTATTCACCAGATCAGATGGAAGCTTATTTTGCCAAAAACTACGTCAATATTCTTCTTTTCGCAAATGGGGTCAAATCGATTGAGACCAAGAATATTCAAGGTCTGACGTTGATGAAAGTATCCTATTACGAAGACACCAACATGGCCCAGGCTGCTGCCGAGCTAAGTGCCCTTGCTAATCGGATCCAGGCTTCTTTTCCTCCGGGCTCACAACCGCCTTTCATTATCCGGTTTGACGCCTCGTCGCTTCCTGTAGGTCAGCTGGTGTTGAGCAGTAGCAAGCGTTCAAACAATGAACTCCAAGATCTGGCCAACGTCTACGTCCGAGCATCGTTTACGTCCATACCAGGATTATTATCCCCCCCACCCTTTGGTGGGAGTCCACGTACCATCGAGATCAACGTTGATCCCGATTTAATGCGCAGTCACCAGATAACACCCGATCAGGTTGTAGAAGTCTTAAAACTCAATAATCAAACAGCGCCCGCAGGAAACGTCCGCATTCAGGATAAAAACTATATTACGCCAACCAACAATACCATCAAAGATGTCAAAGATTTTGAAAAAATTCCATTGTTTAAAGGTGGCGTACAAAATCTTTATTTAGGTGATATTGCTACTGTAAAGGACGGAGCCGATGTTACTGCGGGCTACGCACTTGTCAACGGCAAACGATCCGTATATGTCAGCATTGCCAAAGCCAGCGATGCCTCAACCTGGGAGGTCGTGCAGAATTTAAAAGCAGCCTTACCAAAGATTCAGGAAAATTTACCCGACGACGTCAAACTATCCTATGAATTTGATCAATCCGTTTATGTCATCAACTCGGTAAAGAGCTTGATTACCGAAGGGGCGATCGGTGCGATTCTCACCGGGTTAATGGTCCTGTTATTTTTAGGAGATCGAAGAGCAGCCCTTATCGTCATCCTCACCATTCCGATATCCGTGATTTCGGGCGTACTCTTCCTCAAACTTTTCGGGCAGACCATCAACCTCATGTCCCTGAGTGGACTGGCCTTAGCCATAGGTATCCTGGTCGACGAAAGTACCGTAACGATAGAAAATATACACCAGCATCTGGACATGGGCAAACCCAAAGCCTTGGCGATCTGGGATGCCTGTAAGGAAATCGCTTTACCAAAATTATTGATTTTGCTCTGTATACTGGCCGTGTTTGCTCCGGCATTTACAATGACAGGAATTCCAGGGTCATTGTTTCTTCCCTTGGCATTGTCCATCGGATTTTCAATGATCATATCCTTTCTCCTTTCGCAGACATTCGTTCCCATCATGGCCAACTGGCTTATGAAAGATCATGCGCATAAAGCGCCACACGCGACCGAACCAGCGGGCTTAAATGCAGATGAAGCTCAATTTGCCGCAACTGGACTAACCGTGGCATCCGAACAGGACACCCTGGATCAGAAGAAACTCCTGGTTGAGCGAGAAGACTTTAACAACGATGGGAAGGTGAGTATTTTTGAACGGTTCAGAAACAGATTCATGAAAATGATTGATCGCCTTTTCAAAAGGAAAAAGACCATTACTGTAGTTTATCTTCTTGGCGCCATTAGTCTCGTTGGCATTTTACTTTCCACAATCGGCCAGGATGTATTTCCGAGGGTCAACTCGGGACAGTTCCAAATGCGTCTTCGCGCAGCGGAAGGCACACGGATCGAACGCACCGAAGAGAAAGCAAAATTGGCACTGGCCGAACTCGAAAAGCTGGTTGGGAAAGATCATATCAGTATATCATCTGTTTACATCGGGCAACATCCGGGGCAATTTTCCGTTTCGCCAATCTATCTTTTTATGGCTGGTCCACATGAAGCTGTTTTCCAGATTGCACTGAAAGACTACCATCACGATATGGATAGTTTCCGTGATGAATACCGCAAGCGGCTTCAGGCTGCATTGCCAGATGTACAAGTATCTTTTGAACCGATCGAACTTACCGATAAAGTGTTAAGTCAGGGATCGCCCACACCAATTGAAGTTCGGATTGCAGGAAAAAACAAAAAAAACAACGAGAAGTACGCAGATAAATTGATTGCACAATTAAAAACAATCCCTTACTTTAGAGATGTGCAACTGGCACAATCCATCAAATATCCTTCGTACGACATTAAGATAGACCGAATCAGGGCCGCACAATTGGGCGTCGACCTGAGTGAAGTGACACGATCGCTCATCGCTTCCACTTCTTCTTCACGCTATACGGAAAAGAATACCTGGATCGATGAAAAAGCCGGGCTTTCCTACAACGTCCAGGTTCAGGTTCCTATCGATAAAATGAAAGATGAGAAAGAAATCGGTGAAATCCCTTTATTGAAAAATTCAGCGCGTCCTATTCTGAGCGACGTTGCGACGATCACACCGTCTTTTACTTATGGCGAGAACGACAACTTAGGGGCAATGCCTTACGTATCTGTTACTGCAAATATTGACCATACTGATTTAAAAACAGCATCTAAAGATGTACAACGTAGCATCAAAGCCCTTGGTGATCTTCCCCGGGGACTGTCTATGGAACAGATAGGTCTCGGAAAAGTCTTGTCAGAGACCATGAGTAGCCTCGAATCTGGGCTCGCCGTAGCCATTATCGTCATATTTTTGATGTTATCGGCTAATTTTCAATCGTTCAAAGTTTCTATGGTCGTGCTCACCACTGTACCTGCCGTTGTGCTGGGCTCATTGATTCTGCTGTTGTTGACAGGCTCGACCCTCAACTTACAATCCTACATGGGGATCATCATGTCGGTGGGTGTATCCATAGCGAACGCCGTTCTGCTCATCACCAATGCCGAGCAAATACGTCGGCATAACGGCGATGCGCTGGCTGCAGCCCGTGAGGCAGCCTCCTTACGGCTTCGGCCTATTATCATGACCAGTTTGGCCATGATTGTAGGTATGCTACCTATGGCCATTGGTCATGGCGAAGGTGGCGAGCAGGTTTCACCACTCGGCAGGGCCGTCATTGGAGGCTTATTGTTTTCGACTTTTGCCGTACTCGTCATCTTACCGCTCATATTTGCCTGGGCGCAAGAAAAAAGCAGCACAAAATCGATCTCATTAGATCCTGAAGACAAAGACAGCAAGCACTATATTGCCGCATTAAAACCTTTATCGTAAAAGCAGTATCATCTATAAAATATGAAAAATAATTTGTTCAAAATAGTAGCTATCGCCGGTCTGATCGCATCCTTAGCCGGATGTCATTCGGCAGGTGAGGAAAATGCAAAAAAAGAAAGTCCCGAAGCTGCAGCTCCGGCAATGGAGACCTTTGTACCCTTAAAACAGAAATTAACAAATAAAATGCAGATTCCTGGAGAAATCAGCGGGTTTCAGCAGGTGGAGATTTATGCCAAGGTGAGCAGTTATGTCAAGAGCTTGAATGTAGACATCGGAAGTAAAGTGCATGCCGGTCAGCTATTAGCTGTATTGGAGGCTCCCGAATTAAGTTCACAACTGTCAGCAGCAAAATCGCGTTTCAAATCCCAGGAGGCCATCTATATGGCGACCAAAAGCACTTACGACAGGCTCTTTGAAACCAGTAAAGTCGAGGGAACTGTGGCGAGATTGGATCTAGAGGTGGCCGAAGCAAAGAAGAATGCCGACTTTGCACAATATCAAGCCGCTAAATCCGCCTACGCAGAAGTTCAAAATCTATTGAATTATTTAGAAATCAGGGCGCCCTTTGACGGTGTAATCGCTACAAGAAATGTCAATCAGGGTGCTTACGTCGGACCTGCTGGCCGTGGCTCGGAGATGCCGATCATGACTATTCAACAACAACGTAAGCTCAGACTAGCTGTAGCGGTACCAGAGCAATACTCCGGTTTTTTAGTGGAAAGCCAATCTTTGCAATTTACGGTTAAATCATTGCCCGGACAAACCTTCTCCGGTAAGATTGCACGTAAATCGGGTACCTTAGACAGCAGGTTAAGGGCTGAACGAGTAGAAATTGACATTATCAATACGGACAACAAACTATTGCCGGGCATGGTCGCCGAGGTCGAATTGCCTTTAACCTCCAAAGACAGTACTTTCGTTGTACCGAAATCCGCCGTATTTACCTCGGGAGAAGGAAGTTTTGTGATCGCTGTAGTCGGTAGCAAAACACAACGTCTCCCGGTCCAGAAAGGGCGCAGCGTAGATGGTCAGATCGAAATTTTTGGTGACTTGAAGGAGGGCGTTACACTGGTCAGCAAAGCAGATGAAGAGATTACAGATGGTACCCCGGTCAAATAAGACGCTTATGAAATTGAAGTTACCATAATTAACGAAAACCGAACCCGATTGAGACGGGTTCGGTTCTTAAAATTTCTTAAATTCCCATACATTGCCTTTCTTATTGGTCAGTCTAGCTATCCTTGTTAAGCTTGGATGCTATTGCCCTTCTTTGGGGTCAATTGCGGCAGCCACTGCGGTGAGCGCCAAAGCTCCCCCAACAATCATCACTCCTTGTCCTTTTTTCTCTTTAACAGCCATCACATCCCCACGCTTATTATATAATTCAATAATATTGTTAAGCGCTACGGCTCCCGTCTGCCAAAGCTGGGCAGCATAAAATCTTTGCTCCGTCGTTTTAGCGACCGCTTTACCATCTTCCAAAATAGAATAACTTAGATAGCTCCTTAAGCTGTAAGGTGATGCAGCACCTTCAAATCGAGCAAGTTTTACCGCATAACTCTCCCCATTCATATCATACATATACACTTTCTCTTTTGGAGATGATCGTACAATGGTTTTCACATCATTTTTAAAATCAAAATAATGCCCATCTACATAGGCATGTGGCGGGATAAGTACCACATCTTTAGGCAAACTTACCGATCCCGTAATATAACCATTAACCCATGCGTCGTTGAATAACGTTGTATTCCGAGTATCTATATTGGAAACAGAGGCGTTCACCTTTCCGTCAAAATCGGCTTTTTCGGCGGAATAGCCTACCGCTTTACCGTTAATAATCAAGGCCGAACTTTTAAGATCCCATAAGATCGGCTTATCAATTTTGTTTTCTATCCGCAGATAAATTCTACCATCCCCGTCGGCAAAGGAATAATCGATTTGCAGCGTATCATTATTAAAAGAAAATGTTCCTTTGTCTTCATCTTTTTTTACATTCTCGCCGTTGAATGTCATGAGGTAGTTAGAAGAACAGGCTGAAAGAAAAACAGCACAATAAATTGGCATGAGCATTTTAAATACTTTTCGCATAACATCAGGATATTTTAGTGCAACTATTAACGGTAATAGAATCGTTGTTCAACAAGATAAAGATTATTCTAAAGAATACAGTGAAATAATATAAAAAAAATGTGACTATTTCTCTCTTAAAAGGGCATTGATCTGTATTTATAGGGGTGCTATTGTTTTGTGCACAAATTGACACTTAAACTATACCAACTGGTAAACTAACAAGGTATTTACAGGGGGTTAACAGGGGGTTAGCAGGGGGTTAACAGGGGTATATCCCTGTTAACCCCCTGCTATACCCCTGTTGTCTTAGTGTTATATCACGGTTAATGTAGGCCTTGGTATAGCTTTGGTATTAAGTAAATAATAGGGTGCTTTTTGTATCACTTAGAAATCATGGGATTTTAAGGATCGATAGGGCCTTTTTTAACACGAAAGCAAAAGCTATATTTACAGAAACCTAAACCAACGCTAATGAAACAGAAATTTATTGACAGAAAAGATCAGCAAGCTCATAAAATATTCGAAAGACGAACTTTATGCTCCGATTACAGAACACTACTTCCGATACTGTCTCCTGGAATGAAAATATTGGATGTAGGCTGCGGTACAGGTACACTGACGAATGAGGTTGCGGCACATATCGGTGACGGGACAATAATCGGTCTGGATAACACTGCTGATTTTATAGACAGTGGAAAGGAGCTGTATGCTAGCACTAGAAATTTAAGTCTTGTCTGCTGTAATATTTTTGATTACCAGCCGCCGCATGAGTTTGACTTGATTATTACAGCGCGCACCATGCAGTGGTTAAGCGATATTCCTAAAGCACTGGATTTTTTCAAATCCTGGCTAAAGCCTGCTGGGCAAATTTCTATTTTAGATTACAACCATACCACGATCGAGTGGAATCCTGCTCCACCAGAGAGCATGCTTGAATTTTATCGTACTTTCCTTAGATGGCGAGAAGATGCAGGCATGAATAATCGGGTTGCCGATACAATAGCCGCACTTCTACAAGAAGCAGGGTTCAAAGCAATTGAGGTGATCAATGCTGATCAAGTTTATAAAAGAGGCGAAGACAATTTTGAAGTAAACTTAGCCATCTGGAACAAAGTGGCCCAATCGAGACAAATGGTCATCGAAGGTTATATTACAGACGAACTTCGCTTGCAGGCTATGGAGGAATATACAAGATGGATAGAAACAGAAGCGACATGCATGACACTTAAAATGAATGATGTGAGGGCTTATGTATAAACTCCGTCTATTTATTATCGTGTGGCTAACGGCGTTCGGACTCGCCTTAAAAGCCCAGCTTAGGGATACACTGATCAATTTGGGAAAGCATAATCTCCATTTTACTCTAATGAAAGGGAAAGGAATCCCTATAGTCTTTGAGTCCGGAGCGGGAAATGACGGTTCTGTTTGGCGAAGCTTATTAGAACCACTTTCCAACAAACTGGGCGCTCCTTTGATTACCTACGACCGGGCGGGCTTTGGGAAAAGTGAAATTGACACGGTGAACATTAGCCTAGCAAATGAAGTCAAGGATCTCAAAACTGCATTGCAGCGATTGGGGTACCGAGATCGGTACTTCTTCGTCGCCCATTCTTTTGGTGGTAATTATACGATGAAATTTATAACAACCAATCCAGGTCAGGTTGTTGGAACAGTAATGATCGATATTGTATCCCCTTATTTCATGACAATGGGGCGATCCAAATCATTGAAGAGGGAATATGCAAGTGAGCTTGATAACATCAAGAAAGAAAGCTTAGGGTTCTATCACCTCGTTTTAAACTACGAAGCGTCCACAGCTCTTTTACATGAGGTTGCAGATAAAATCAATGTACCGACGACCATCATTGGCTCCGGAAAATCACCTTTTGAAGAACCCGACCGGAGTTTATTTATTGCTGCCCTTAAAAAATTTGCCGATCAAAAAAGCAACCGCAGTTACCTTTTGGCTCAACATGCGGAGCATCATGTCTTTTACGATGAACCGAATCTGGTCATTGATGAAATCGTCAGATTATATCAGCAGACCGCAGTTAAGTAACGAGAAAGTCTATCCTCACCACGGATTTTATTTGTAGATTAGCAAGGCTATACAGCACTCACAACAACTTATCTTACGGATCATTTTCAACAGGATATCCCAACGAAGTGCTATGGATCATGGAGTATGGTCCCACAAATTTATTTTTAAAACGACACAACAAAAAAAATGGAAATCACTATTATTCAGCTAGGTGACGAAAACATTGCTGAAGTTAAAGGTTCAGGCGTCTTTATCCATAATCTCGATGATGGTCTACAGATTATGGTCGACTGTGGCGCGCAAGAAGCATACAAAGCAATTATTTATCAGGAGAACATCACAGACGATTTTTTCGAACTTAAAACAAAACTTGCCGGTGAAATCCTTCAAAAATATACTCAATACGGCTTTGACATTGCCATCGTTGGCGATTTCTCCAGATACAACAGCAAAAGTTTAAACGATTTTATCTACGAAAGCAATAAATCAAAAAAAATCAATTTTGCAGGTACGCGTGAAGAAGCTATAACCAGATTTTCAAAAAGTTAAGCCATGAAGATTGACTCAGAAAGATTATTGATTCGGCCCATCATGCCGGAAGACAGTCGGGCAGTATTCGGTTACCGTTCGGATAAAGAAACCAATAAATACCAAGGCTGGATTCCAAGTTCTTTGGCAGAAGTCGATGAATTTATAGCAAAAAACCCAAACACCTTCAATCTTCCAGAGTCCTGGTTTCAGCTCGTTATGACCGACAAAATAGCAAACGCTGTAATCGGAGATATCGGTGTGCATTTTTTTGGCAATGAAAATCTGCAGGTCGAACTGGGCTGTACGATAAAAAAGGAATTCCAGCAACAAGGTTACGCCAAAGAAGGCCTGAAAGTGGTCATGCAAGCACTCTTTAGTCAGTACAATAAACACCGGATCATTGCCTCAGTAGCGCCGGAAAACAAGGTTTCCATTCAGCTTTTAACAAGTCTCGGGTTCCGAAAGGAAGCTCATTTTGTAAAAAGCTATTTCCATAACGGTCAATGGGAAGATGATGTGGTCTTTGCTATCCTTGCCGAAGAATGGAATTCAACACAATAAGTCGCTTTTTCGCGACTTATTGTGTTGTACGATCGATCCAATCAGCATAAGACAACACGCCTAGTTCGGGCCTACCCGCTCCTTCCAAAACTGCGATAAACTCCAATTGGTTGCCATCCGGATCATTAAAGTAAATGGCCAATGCCGGCATCCATGCAAAGACCATCGGTGCTTCGATCCCATCTTTTAAAAAATTATAAGGGGTCAGGTCACGAGTTTTCAGATAGTCCACGGCGTAATTCAGTATATCTTCTTTATCCGCTCTAAAAGCAAAATGTCTCGGCTGAAAATTTGTTTCTTCCTGCCATAAGCCTAACATATTGTCTTTTCCGGGGCCAATCCATAGGAAAACAATGGGACGCGTCGGATCGCGATGTGCCACACGTAATCCCAATACCTCTGTATAAAATGCGACAGATTTAGTTAAATCCCGCACTTGAATATGGGTTTCATATAAACCTTGTATCATAAGTTATATCATTTTAAATTATTCGCATTCATGTGTAGTTGTCTCGCGATGTCAATATAAGATCGGATGGGTATGAAGCATGCCGTGTACTTATATTGGCCGTAACTTTCGCCTTTCGTAACCGCAATTTAACTCAATTGCAAAACTAAAACCAGTAAAAAAGCTAAATAAGACAGAAAGATGATGATTTATGATCTCACAATTTGATTTAAGGGAAAACAACCTTATCTTGTAACTAAACACATTAAGCTATGTCTGATACCCTTCTCTTTCAAAAATATGTGTCTGGTGATTTCACCGACTTCCACGACTTGGTGAAGGAGGATGATGTCATGAAATATATTACTGGCAAAGGCTTGTCCAACGCGCAGGCGCGAAAAAAATTCGAGTCGATTCTCGAACTCAACCAAGATCCGGATTTAGGTTATTTCAAAGTAATTGAAGCAGATACGCAAAAACTTTTAGGGGACTGTAAGCTCGTTAACTACAAAAAAGATGCAACCGTATTTGAAATAGGCTATTTGCTCCGCAAGGAACACTGGGGCAAAGGTTTAGGGACGCAGATTTGTAAGTCAATGCTCGCACTAGCGACAGCATTGGATCCAAATAAGGATGTCATCGGCATTATTGATCCCGATAACACCGCTTCGAAACGCCTGTTAAGCAAATTCGGATTCAAGAGTTTTTTCGTCGGGATCGAAGAGGCTATTGCGACCGAAAAACTGATCCTTAAACGAACCGCAGCCAAATAAACAAAGCCCATTCGTTTATTAGAAACAATCTTCTCAGCCCATGCCCGAGTCAAACAAAAAATCCATGAAGCTTAAGGTAAAAACAAACTGTAACGCACACGAAAGCCTTCAGGATACCTTATCATTCTTTGGCGTAAATTGTCATCGCCCCTATTACATTTCTTCTGGCAATCCGATTTTTGAATACCCCAGTAATGCTTTTCGTATCGACTTTTATGCGATCTGTATCTGTACCGAAGGGGATATCAATATTGAAATCGATAATCAGGAATACCATTTCTCAAAGCATAAGATTCTCGTATCCGCACCGACAACAATTATCCGATTTTCAAAGGTCAGTCCTAACTTTAGAATGAAGCTTATTTTCTTTGATAAAGCATTTCTTCTTAAACATATTGTCAATCCATTTTTTATTGAGCAACTGGGATTTTTTAAGAATTCGACCTTTACAATCGTTAATGCTAAAGATAATCTTGTCGACAAATTAATAAAATTAATAGATTACCTTAAGGATGTTACTTTACGGACGACACGTTTTACAGCAGACATCATTCGGACAATCATCTTTAATTTATTATTGGAAATCGCCGACGAATTGGCTACCGAACACCAAATTCCTGCAGACAGTACCCAAGAAACAAATCATCTGTTCTATAAGTTTACGAACTTAGTTCAACGCTATGGAAGTCGATACAAAGAAGTACAGTATTATGCCGATAAGTTGTTTATTTCAAACAAATACCTTATTCATGTTGTAAAGAGAGCCTCTGGTAAAACGCCGCATGAAATTATTGACGAGTATGTACTTAAAGAAGCCTATGTGCTGCTGGGGAACCCCGAAAAAACAATTTCACAAATTTCGTATGAAATCGGCTTCCATTCCATTTCGGCATTCGGTCGCTTTTTCAAAAAATACTCCACTTTATCGCCATCTGAATACCGAAAGCAACAAAATATGTAGGAATCGGAAATTCGGTAGAACAATAGCGAATTTGAGGGCACAAATGTTTCAGACGGTATCGGTAACTTTAGTCAAGGATTAAAAACCATACGTATCATGAAAGAAATCACCTCCAAATTCGACAACGTATTGAATGCATCTGCCGAATGTAAAAACGTTAATCATGAACCTGATTCGAGCAAAGAGGTTCAACGTAATACACCAAAGAAATCGATGCCTTTTTCTGATCAGATCGGTAATTATCAGCGCAATAAAGGCATTCCCCCAAAATCATATAAAGACAGTAAAATCTACATCGTCGGAAGTGGTATCGCAGGGATGTCCGCGGCTTATTATTTTATCCGCGATGGACATGTTCCTTCGGAGAACATCACCTTTCTTGAACAGCTCCATGTGGAAGGTGGCTCGTTAGATGGTGCCGGTAATGCAGCCGATGGTTATATCATCCGCGGTGGCAGGGAAATGGATATGACCTATGAAAATCTTTGGGACATGTTTCAGGATATCCCTGCATTGGAGATGCCTGCCCCGTATAGTGTTTTGGACGAGTACCGTTTGATCAATGATAATGATCCCAATTACTCGAAAGCAAGGCTCATTCATAAATTGGGTGAAATAAAAGATTTCAGTAAATTTGAATTGAGCAAAATGGATCAGCTGGCCATCATTCGCCTGCTGCTCAAAAATAAAGAAGACTTAGATGACTTAACCATCGAAGACTACTTCAGCGAATCATTTTTATCCAGCAATTTCTGGACCTTCTGGCGTACCATGTTCGCTTTCGAAAACTGGCATAGTTTACTTGAGCTGAAATTGTACATGCATCGTTTTTTACATGCGATCGATGGACTGAACGACCTTTCGTCATTGGTATTCCCTAAATACAATCAATACGATACTTTTGTAACCCCATTGCGCAAAGTACTCCAAAGCAAAGGGGTAAACATTCAGTTTAATGTGCTGGTCAAAGACCTCGATATCCAAAGCAATACCGAAGGAAAAGTCGTGGAGGCGCTTATCACAGAACAAGATGGTAAAGCGGTGAAAATTCCAATTGGAAAAGACGATTTCGTCATTGTTACCACCGGATCAATGACCGAAGACACCTTTTATGGAGATAACAAAAACGCACCGATTATCGGTATCGACAACAGCAGCAGCGGTCAGAGTGCAGGCTGGAAGCTCTGGAAAAACCTTGCTGCCAAATCGACCATATTTGGTAGACCCGAAAAGTTCTGTAGTAAAATCGAAAAATCAGCATGGGAGTCTGCAACGCTGACTTGTAAGCCTTCGGCTTTAGTCGAAAAACTAAAAGAATATTCCGTCAACGACCCTTATTCCGGCAAAACAGTTACTGGCGGTATCATCACCATTACCGATTCCGATTGGCTGATGAGTTTCACCTGTAATAGACAGCCACACTTCCCTGGCCAACCGGATGATGTTCTTGTCTTGTGGGTATATGCCTTATTTATGGATAAAGAAGGAAATTACATTAAAAAGCCAATGCCCCAATGTACGGGAGATGAAATTCTAGCCGAGTTATGTTACCATCTGGGAATTATTGAGCAACTGGACGATGTTATCACAAATACCATTGTGCGTACGGCGTTTATGCCCTACATTACGTCTATGTTTATGCCTAGAGCAAAGGGTGACCGTCCAAGAGTTGTCCCTGAAGGCTGCAAAAATCTTGGCTTGGTCGGTCAGTTTGTCGAAACTAATAACGATGTGGTTTTTACCATGGAAAGCTCAGTACGTACAGCACGGATTGCCGTATATGAACTTTTAAACTTAAATAAACAGGTTCCAGATATCAATCCCCTTCAATACGACATCCGTCATCTCTTAAAAGCGGCCAAAACGTTAAATGACGACAAACCGTTTATAGGAGAAGGTTTACTGCGTAAACTATTGAAAGGCACTTATTTTGAACATATCCTACCGCTTGGTTCCGCGGACGAGGAAGAGCAGGAATCCTTTCTCACAGAACAGATCAGCAAATTCAAAGATTGGTTAAAAGGAATTAAAGGATAAGGATCACAGCATGCGCCATGGTTTCGCGGCGTATGTTTTTACGAATTGAAAAAAAAAATAATAACATCATGGACTTTAAAAATATAACGATTGCAGGAAGCGGTGTTTTAGGTTATCAGATCGCTTTCCAAGCTGCTTTTCATGGCTATGAAGTTACCGTATATGACATCAACGATGAGGTACTTGAAAAAGCAAAAGCTAAATTTGATCTTATGGCGCAGGCATTCGAGAAAGATCTTCATGCGAGTAAGGAACAACTGGCTTCAACCTTTGACAGGCTCAGTTACGATTCAAACCTTGCTTCGGCAGTAGCGAACGCAGATTTTCTGATCGAAGCCGTTCCCGAAAACCCTGCCATTAAAATAGGTTTCTATCAGGAGTTAGCGAAAGTCGCTCCGGAGAAAACCATTTTTGCAACAAACTCTTCCACCCTACTACCAAGTCAGTTTGCCCAAGAAACTGGCCGTCCGGAGAAGTTCCTGGCCCTACATTTTGCCAATGAGATCTGGAAGCACAATACAGCAGAAATTATGGGCCATCCAGGCACAGACAAAACAGTATTTGAGCAGGTGGTCAACTTTTCAAAATCCATTGGGATGGTTGCACTGCCACTGCATAAGGAGCAGCCTGGCTATATTGTAAACTCCTTACTTGTTCCGCTACTGTCGGCAGCAACGGATCTTTTGGTCAACGAAGTGGCCGATGCCCAAACGATCGACAAGACTTGGATGGTTGCCACGGGAGCGCCAACAGGCCCCTTCGGCATACTCGATATCGTTGGCATCACAACAGCCTATAATATTAACAAAATGAGTGCCGAGGCAACCAATGATCCCATAAAGATCAAAACTGTAGCCTATCTCAAAGAACATTTTATAGATAAGAACAAACTAGGCGTCGCTACCGGAGAAGGATTCTATACCTATCCCAATCCAGCCTATCAATCGCCAGACTTTTTGAAGTAGTTGACTGGCTTTCGAAAGAACGCAACTTCAATAAACAGCTGGTGCATGATATTGCAAGGTAACGGATAAATAAGACTTGTTGCACAGCACATAAAAAGGCCTTTCAAATCGTGATTTGAAAGGCCGTTCTCAAAGATCTGCTTAACGTATTATCCATATAAGGAATCTTCAATTGCATTCCACAGTTGAATTCTTTTTTGCAGCGCAACTTTACTAATCTCCTTCATTTCCGTCCATTTAACCTCATCGTCCTTCGCAAGATCTGTTATCATCTGCATCGCCAATGGACCGTGTTCGTCGCCATCTAAATCAATATGGCGTTGAAAATAATAAATAAAACTGTCTAAATTGGCTGTAGGGAAATTCGCTTTAATTTCTTCCAAAATAGACGTAAACATTCCGGGGATGAGGTCTTCACGTCCAAAGGTAAATGCCGCCGCAATTTTATGCACTTCACCCTCAGCTATTACTTCGAATGTAAAATTCAGAAAATCTTTGATTCGCTTGTCCAATGTTGTCAATGCTATAGCATCGAATATATTATCCGATTTTTTGGCATTGGCAATAAATTTATTGATCAAATGGAGGTCGGCTCCCATAGCAGACATTGCGTCGAGATACATCTCAAAATGGCTTAATCGACGTCCATCGATATATTCATCCGACTCCTCTGCCAATACAATTTCATTAATCAAATAGCGCGTTGAAGGATGTTCACTGGCGAACCATGGAAGTGTGGTACAGGTTAATTTGATCTGTAAAGCTTTTAATAAAGACATAAAATCCCATACAGCATACACATGCCCTTCGGTAAAAGAACGTAAATTTTTGATCGTCTTTATTTTACGGTATAAAGGGTGTTGCAATAATACTTCGCGTTCGGTAGCAATGTATTCGTTAATTTCCGCAATTCTATTCATGCCGCAAAAGTATTGTGTTCTCTCTGCTTTTTAAAGTATTTTCGATGAGATTACAGTAACATGATAAATTTCCCAATCAGCTAACCGCTTTATACCCAAATTAAAGTCAAAGCGACCAGCTTGTTTTGCTGCTGTTTTCGGTTATCAGCGTTTAATAGCAGTAAAGACAAAAAAAATTTTATTATAAAAAAATAATCTACTATATTTGTAGAGTATTCAGAATTGCATGATGCAATACCAACCGAGTGAAGGCACCGCGGTGGTAAATTAATACGGGTTTCGACCAAAATAAACGTTATACAACGGTTATTTTCCCAAAGTAATCTGGATACAGTTTATGGTTTAATCCTTTAAATTTTTAAATTGTATGGCTACAACAACAAATCTTTACCAACACTTACTGGAAAAATTCAGTTATTATTCAACAGATGAACTGATCCAGCTCAACAACGACACCATTTTAGGACAAGGCTGGGGATCATCGAAAGCTACCTTCAGAACAGCTTTGATCAGTACATTCTCCAAAAGGGGGCTTGATCTTTCTAATATTATTTCCAAGGAAGACGGCTTTACGTCGGTGAAGCAGGTGCCTGTCCGTCTGGAACAAAATGTTTTGATTCCTTTACAGTAAAGCCCTATAAACGCAAAAAGAGTAGGCCTAGCCTACTCTTTTGTCAATGAGTGGTGATATCTTAATGTATGATTGAGCGAATGGGCTGTTTGCCGAGCGTCGTCTTTGTAGGACGAGAGATCGTCGCAATTTTGAATTTCTGCCACATCCACTTTCTTTCTTACTTTGCTGATGACCTGATTTAATTCCGATTTCCAGTTACCCGGATCGCCAAAATCGTCCATCCAATTTTTGTTGATAAACTTTTTGTAGTTCAAAAGCAAAATATACAATTCCTCACCACTACCGGCGCGATTGATTGACGTGCGCCAGTTCTCTAATTTTTCTTTAAAACTCATAACCAGCAATATATAAAAAAAATACTACTCGACCAAATATTCCCGATTTTTACCTTGCGTATTGACAAAGATCTGACAGGTCAACCCTCTATTTGTCGGGGTTGATAGAAATTCATAAAAACTGTTATCATTATCACCGCAGCCTGAGCGCTTAAACGGTTGGAATTTAGTTGAAGACATAAGCATGCGAAATAATGACCTTCTATTTTCAATCGCATCAGTTCCAAGAAATAAATAATTAATTGATGACTAAACTTTATTGTGATTATTGGGTCTCATTAACAAGAGTAACATATGATCATTTGCTTTCAAATTTAACCCGATGCCCTATATGATGTCAAAAGTCCCATTTAAAACCATGCTCGTTCTTCTTTTGTTGACTACTGCCACACAGGCTATTTGTGCTAAAGTAGCGCATGCCAATTTTGCTACTTTTTTCTTTCAGGAACATCGGGGTGATGGTTACAGCAAAATCGGATCACGTATCTATTATCGTGGTAAAGAAATTGTCAATGCCAATGCCGGTTCTTTTCAGTTTTTAGGTGATGGTTATGCAAAAGACACCTGGAAAGTCTATTTTCGGGGGGCAGCTGTAGCCCATGCAAGTCCTTCTACTTTTCAGTCACTGGGTGACGGTTACGCTAGTGATGCCTGGAAGGTCTATTTTTATGGCAGATCCTTATCGAATGTGACAGCGTCTTCCTTCAAGACGCTGGGAAATGGTTACAGCAAAGACGCATGGAAAGTCTACTATTTGGGCAAAGAAATTGCAGGAGCCAACTCCTCCAGCTTTGAAAACCTCGGTCGGGGTTATGCAAAAGATAATTGGTCAAGCTATTATCGGGGCGAAAAGAACGAGAGATTTGCTGGTCCTACCACACAGCCTCTTGGCGGTCAATATTCCAAGGACAATTGGTCTGTTTTCTATAAAAATCAGAAAGTGGAAGGGGCTTCTGCTTCAACGTTTGAATACCTTGATGATGGCTATGCCAAAGACGCCTGGAATCTTTTTTACCGTGGAATTAAAGTCGAGGGCGGCAGCCCCAACTCGTTCAAATCAATCGGAAATGGCTATGCCGTAGACCCCTGGGCAGTCTATTATCAGGGAATAAAAGTTAACGGCGCTTCGGCATCCACCTTTAAAGCACTTGGGGGAGGGTATGCAAAAGACTCCTGGACGGTTTTCTATCGCGGCCAGGAGTTGAAGGGGGCGAGTGCTTCCACCTTTGAATATTTGGATAACGGCTATGCCGGGGATGCATGGAGCAAGTTTTATAGAGGGAAAAAATTGGATTGATCTACTCGATAATAATGTTGATCCCGACCATTTTAGCTTTGTATTTAATTTTTTCAATAAGACCGTAGTAGCCCCAGTTGCGCAACAGAAATTTATCGCCTTTGGCAATTTCCTCCTTATTGGATTGGTTGACCAACAAGAGGGTACCTGCCTGTGCTTTCACACAAAGTTCAATTAACCGGCGGCTATAGAGATGGAGCTTGGTGTCTACATAATTTTTCTCCTTTTCGTTGAAGTGCTCCAAGCTTTTCATTTTCCGCTTACGACCACGCCCACCTTTATCAAATGCGGCAGCTTTTTGCAAGCGATGCCGTGCTGCTTGGATGGCCATACGTCGGTAAGTAAACTCTTCTTTATTACCGATCTGAAAGGACTCCTTTCCGATGGTGACTGCTATGGGATGTTCGATTGAAAGCGACGCTTCGGCGATAATGTTATCTTTCAATTCTTGGATTTTCTTTGGGAGCTCGAGGGCCAACAGCAAAAAGATTTTACCTTTGACGATTTTGATTGCGCTACTACAGACTTTGATTTGTCCGACCAATGCACGTTGTAGCAGCACTCGTTTATCCGACCGGTCTTTACCGAGGTAGGTGCGAAACGGTATTTTGAATAATGTGAATTTAAAATCTCTAGCATTCTCATCTTTACTCAAGTTAATTCGTCTTCCAGGAAAGGGAATGGGCATATCCTTTTTGTAATTGCGAAGTGATTTTTCACCCTTCCAATAGGAGAGACGATCTGCCTGAAAATATTTGATTAAAGCCGTGTTTATTTGTGATAGAATATCCGTAGGAATTCGTCCCTTAAAATAATTAGATAGCACGCGGTAAGTAGTGTTCATGCGTGAAGTATTCAATACACCTTCGGGATCCTTTGTCTTATCGGCCAGTTTAATTTTAACATCATCTTGCAAATAAATCAGGTCTTTCAGATTTTCCTGCACATATTGGTGGGTGATGACCATATTAGCGGCACGGAATACGAGATCCTGCCATTCAAAGAGTTTTTTAAAATATTCGGACCGTTTTTCTTTATCGTCACAATCCACGAACACCTGTATTTTCCGGGTCAACACCATTGTATCAGCTGCCATATTGCTTTTATTTTTTTATGCTATTTTTTTTGATTTAATTTTTGCGTGCGCATTAATAAACAACGTCCTTACCTGTCCCCCATCCAGCTGCAATGCTTCCGAAATTTTGTCGAAGGAATATTGCAATTCGTAGCGCATGCGAAATACTTCAGCTTCCTCTTCGGTCATTTCACCATTTAACTTAAATTCGACCGGCTTGGCTACAAGCTGCATTTTTTCCTCACTATGGACGATGGCACGTAGGTATTCGATTGCATTTTCAATTTGTAGACTAACCTCATAATCTGATATGTTTCCCATATAGTACGCGATACGTTCATAGTTAAAACTATATTTGAGACAGAGACGAACAAAGAGTTGTTGATCGCGGTTGAGGTTTGGAAGAATAGCATTAAGCTGATCCATTCTCTTTTTCTTTTCCGATTCCAGTTGCTCAATATAGAGCACATCGTCTTCGTTTTCCTCTTCCAGTTCATAGCCGAGCATAAACTCCTGATAATCCTCTATGCTATCGAGCCGCAGTAAGCTTCGCTGAAATTTATTTTTTGATTTTTTGTAAAAAGCCTGAACCGCGGTTTTCACCTGAACTTTCAGAAAGTCGAAGATTTCAGTTTCGGAATGTACATTTTCTCTGAACAGCCAAAGGCGTAGAAAGGCCTCTTGGGCAATACTTTCGCCTGTACATTCGTCATCTGTTGCGCGGTGTGCACGAAAAAGGAAATGTTTATAGAATTTTTGGTAGAAGAATTTAAGCCCCCTTTCTTCCCCTTGGCGGAGGTTTTCCAATGCGCGTATGGTCTCTTGTTTTCGTAAAAGTAGTTTCATAATTCGTCCTTTCTTGGTTAAAGCGAAAATCACTTACCGCAGCTCCGGCGGAATTTGACGGATTTTATGGAAACCGAAGCTGGGTAAGTGTAAATTGTTATCTGGTTATAAAACTTATTTGTATTGAATGGAAGATAATGTCGTTACGCGGTCCAGTTGTATATACCCTTTATTTTAGATCATTAACATCCTCAACGAAAAGTTTGCCTAAATTTATGGTGATTGTCCATACCCTATATTTTTTAAATCGTCAACATCTGCGATCTATGATAAATGGGCAAATAAGATGTTGTGTAAACCCTGCATTTTGAGATCGTTAACATCCAGATTTGCGACTGAAATAGATGTGGTCGAGTTGTGTAAACCCTGCATTTTGAGATCGTTAACATCCTACGTTATCAATCGGATTATTAATGTGTATATAACCTACCTTTTGAGATCGTTAACATCCTACCACATATTATCGTAATAACAATTAAGAACATAGGGCAGGATGTAACCCAACATTTTCTTAAAAAGGGTATTTAGTGAGTCGCCATTGCGCTCACCCTACGGCATAACAAGATGCCTCAATATATAATTTTGAAAATTTTCTTACTTTTCAAGTACTACGCAAAGGAATTAATTACGGTAGCAGCCCATACGCTAATTGCATATAATCAACATCAAATTTCTCACGTTTCACAAACAAGACTCAGTTGTGTATACCCTGCTTTTTGAGATCATCAACTTCAAGGATTAAGAAAAGTCCGAAAAGCGCCCGTTGCATAGACCCTACACTCTAAATCATCAACATCCATTTGTCATAATTAATTCATTCTGGGAGCGTTGTGTATACCCACAATTAAGATCATTAACATCGCATATCAAGAGGGAAATTAAACTGAACGTTGTGTATACCCCACAATTTATGATCATTAACATCCTCTCGGAAAGAAATAAAAAACCGACCGTTGTGTATACCCCTTCATTTCAATATCATTAACATCCCCTACTCCTAGTATAGTAATAATAATCAAGAACATAGTGTAGAATGTAACCCAAAATTTTCTTAAAAAAGGTATTTAGTGAGTCGCCATTGCGCTCACCCTACGGAATCACAAGATGCCTCCTATCCTATTCAAACCGATCGACAAAATTTCCGATCGGTCAATATTTTATTTCCCTTTCCAATACCAACAAGTCAAAGAACATCCTCAACGCAAAATAATTACCTTATTTTTGCGCAAACACAGCTTTTGAACAAACTCAATACTGAGTCTATTTCAACGATTCAAATAATTTTATTTTTCTTAATCCTATGCTTTGAATGGCAGTACACGTCAATAATAGGGGTTATCAACATAGGATACGAGATACAAATCTACAAAATAGTAATGAGTTTTATTCCGGTGACTTTACTATATTTTTAATACTTAATTTTCTCATTATTTGCATTTTAATCGTATAATAATGGTTTTGCACTATGAGTCCACAATTATTGGTATGGTTCACAGTTCACAGTTCGTTTATCGGCTTTCGTTGAAACAAATATACATAATAATATTTATTTGCGCAAATAAAATACAAATATTATTATTCAAATTATGCGCAAATAAGTCTTCCATTTGTATATGGCAGATATTAACGAGAAGATACTGGTTGAAATCGGTGAGGAATTGCGCATTCAACGGGAAAAAATATATTACACACTGAAAGATGTGGCGAATATGACCGGATTGACAACCAATACGGTAGCAGCTATTGAAAGAGGAAAAGGTTCTTCCTTGAACAACTTTATTCTGATCTGCCGTGCGCTGAAAATCCAACCACATAAGATATTCAGAAAAGAGATTGATTTAACGCCGCTCTACAATATTCCCCCAGAGTCAAAACGCCGTATCGAACTGACTAAAGAACTGGATGACCTTGTTTATAACTCCAACTTCTTTGAGATACCACGTCGTGTTTCTGATATCATCCAAGAGCTGAATGCCAACAAAGACCAAAGCAATAAATTCTCTGTTTATCTCAGCGGTTACTGTGAGGAAGGAACCTTGGAATATGAAAAACATGGAAATTATAAACAATACCGAAAAAACCATTCTGCGAAACCTGTTAAGAAGTATAGCGAATAATCAGCTTCGGACAATAAAACTACTATTCGGTGTTATTGTTTTGTACTCACCCGTAAATATCTATATTCAAATCTAAATAATTCCAATCGAATTTATTGTTGAAGACCCAAGCGAAAACATATTAGTAAGGACGAATCGCTGAGAAAGAAGACCCAGATCGCTTTCCAATTTCAGAACAACTCCGTTGGGATAGATCATCTCTATCTCCCTACGGACAGATCTGTCGATCGGCGTGAAACTTCCACTAGCACCATCTTTCTCCTTGCTCCGAGAAAACCAATAATAAAAAGTGACTTCGTTAATCCCGTTTTCAGCGCAATAAGTCTTCTTGCTTTTTCCGCTAAATCGCCAGTTTGATATCATAGACAGCATGGTTGCTTTTTTTTCTTGCATATTCATAATGCAAAGCTAGGCCATACACTTAAGCTCTTAAATATATACTTGGTAGGGCGAATACGACTGGATTATGTACTTATTAGTGTCAAAAGTGTACTCGAAGTTGCCAATTATACTGCATTCTTAATTGCCATTTACAGCTCTGTTATGTCCTATACTATCTTGCTATATACTATCTCATTAAATAGAGGTCATAGCTCGGATAAACTATTACCTGATGTTCGTCTTGAGATACTGTAGTTCCCCATTCTAACACAGATGAATTCGTATATGTTCCAAAATTGTAGGATTGAACCCCTGCGGGAATGCTTACATTTAATTGCTGGACAAGCGAGTTATTGTGAAAAATCGCTCCACGGAGAACAAATGGAGAAGTAGGGTAATATGGTGTTGTACCTGTCTGATCTTTATAGAATTTTGCTTCATATTTAATATCATAATCATTATAATCACAACAAGAACTGTAAGATGATCTATCATCTACGATAATAGAGTTCAAAGCAACATAAAAAGAAGGGGCCTTTAGAGGAAAAAGTGTTTTGAGAGCCAATATATCGTTTTGAGTAAACGGCCTATCTACCCCGTTAGTGCAAGCTAACATAAAGGAATCATATTCGGGATCCGTAGGAGTTCCTGGTATATGTACAGCTCCATCAGTTCCAATCCCTTCATTTGGATTTACTTCAGTTTCCACACCGCAACTAAATACACGATTCATATAATCGGTATGTCTTAAGCCTATACAATGACCAATTTCATGCGCTAATGTCGAAGCGATATCATACCTTACGGTATTATTATTATAGTAGTTGGTATTTACCAAAATACTATTATATGGGGCTCCAGATGATTGTGGAAATCCAGCTTTCATAAGGTACTTTTTTGGTGTACTAGTGTCTGCCGGGATAATTCTTATTGAGGCAAGATTTGAATTTTGAACCCGAATAAATTTTAGTGCAATATCTAGATTATTATAACGAATAATAGCCTGGTTTAACCCACTACCAAGAACGCTATTTAACGAGGGATCTAAATAAATAGAAATTGTTTTTGTATAAGAACTGTGATCAATAAAACTTACAATATTTGTAGTACGATATTGTGACTTTTTACCTCCTCCTGTTTTTGTAGAATTCAGTGAAGCATACGTACTTAAATTATATACCTTGACAACTTCAAGTAATTTTTTGCTTAAGTGGTAATCGATATCCTCTCTCGAGAGAAAAATATCATTTTCAACTATAAACCCACCATCCTCTTCAAAAAAACCCTGAGATAAATCGAACCCCAACGATTTAAGTTTTTCAATATACAGATCATTTTGTGAAATTTCAACCGGAGCAACATCAGTCTTATTACATGAATATAATAAAACAAACAACCATGTTAATGTAATGTATAAATTTTTTTTCATAAAATATATCTATTTATATATAAGCTAATAAAAATAAAAGTGCCATTATAAAATAATTGATAATTAACCCTTTACACTACTACATTAATATTAAAAAAAACAATATCTTTTGTACACTCTATTATTTCTTCATCTTTAACATGCAAATCCGGTTTAATCCCTATTCAATCTAAACTTTGAAAGACTTAAATTAAAAATTGCATACTCGCCATACAGGTTAATAACTTAAATATATATATAAAATCTCTGTTTTAAACAAAAAGACATCAATACTACACATATGGGTAGTATTATTTTATACAAAACTTTTTTACCATTTTCACATTTACCCCCAAGAATATACTATTTAAAGACAATAATTGTAATTATTGTCTATTACCTAACATTATTTTTATTCAAAACAGATTTATATAGTTTCGATTTAGAAAATTAATTTAAAAAAACAATATTAAGAAAATATCCAACATTGTAATAACTATTTTTACAGTTTCTCGATTGAGAAATAAATTTCTATGTTTCTTCAGAAGCAATTACAAATCGAACCATTTCCACCTTGCAAATCTAGAACAACTGCAATAAACGTTCGATATGTCTATAATAACAAAAAAGGAATAAGGCTGGGAATTGGCATAAAACGGTTTCAGTCTTAGATCTATCGAAATGATACAAGTCATATACAACATGGGGATACGCTTTACATGGGAAGATCAACTCCAATCTATTAAATTTTAATAAAGTTGACATTATCTCGAAAACAAAACAAAGTTCGCTTTCATTGATAGACAATCAAATATCTACTCATGCTCGCGGATCGCTGTATGTATTTGATTATGAATTTATTTACGATTTGTATATTTAAATACGGCCTCTCTGAAT
The DNA here is from genome assembly GCF_002429765.1 of Sphingobacterium sp. UBA5996. Classification (NCBI taxonomy): domain Bacteria; kingdom Pseudomonadati; phylum Bacteroidota; class Sphingobacteriia; order Sphingobacteriales; family Sphingobacteriaceae; genus Sphingobacterium; species Sphingobacterium sp. UBA5996. The sequence continues at coordinate 89,411 of NZ_DJAS01000017.1, read as the reverse complement.
TTCTTTATATCTATATTTCCATCATTGATTAGTGTAACTCAAGTAAACCTAGGTGGTTCATATTATAGAAATATCGATGGGTCTATACCAATATCAGGTCTATCTTGTAATTTTTTAGGTTTTACACAACAAGGGCGGTACATTTAACGGAAGTTACTATTAGTCCCAATATCCTGCTTTATTAAGACTGTCTAACTACATGGATATAAAAAAAGGCCACTGTATTAGTTACAGCGACCTCTTTTTATAAAAACGGATTATTTTCAGACTAATTGAAAATATAACGAATTCCCACTTGTGCAGACCATCTTGAATAGATGTCTTGTACATAATAAGGAACATTATTATTTAAGTTACCCAAACGATATGTTGGCTTCTTAGTTGTTCCTTCATAACCTGCAAATGTAACAGGAATAAAACTATTATCCCAGAAACTGCCAGCTCCAGTATACTGTTTGCCCCAATTACCGTTTAACAAGTTACCAACGTTCATGATATCAACAGAAAGTTGAAGTTTGTTTTTAGTGCTTCCGATGTTGGTAAACAAATCTTGAACAATTTTCAAATCAAACTTATGAGAGAATGGCGTTCTTGCTCCATTTCTTTCTGCATATTGGCCTCTCCGCGATTTTAAATAATCGTTTCCTTCAATAAAATTATTCAAGGCTAACCACTGATCTTGAGGAGTCTGTGTTCCATTTTGAATAAATGTGATCTCAGACTGATCCTTAGGAATATACATCAAATTGTACTGATTACTAGATGAAGTCGCATACCCGGTTAAGTTTCCGCCAGCTAAGTAAGAAAATCTTGCTCCGGATTGCCCAGTGTAAACAAGAGATACAGAAGTACCTAAATGTTTAAGGTATTCTTTCGAGAATGATAAAAATCCAATTACACGACTTCCTGTACTGAATGGATTGTGAGCAAGGGTTACATTGTTAGAACCATTTACAGAAGCAACTCTATACCAATTGGATTGGTTCTGAGAAGAAGTACCTGAAATTAAATCTTTAGCTGCGGTATAGGTATACGCAACAGATGCATCTAGACCAAACAAGAAGCTTTTTGATAGTGATGCAGTGGTTGACCAAGAATAACCTTTATTAACATTGTTAACATAAATAACTTCAGTATAGTTATCTAATACACGACGATTGTTATTGTTTGCGTCATAGACTAAGCGATTGTCAGCGCCTTCTAGCGTTCCAATCGGACGTTCTAAGTTTAAATCTCTAAAATTAAATGCACTTAAGTTCCTTGAGTAAAGAAACTCTAAAGTTCCTTTCACACCATATGGTAATACTTGGTCCACTCCACCAGAGAAACGTGCAATTTGAGGCAATTTCAAATTCTTATCAAGTACTGTAATATTCCCAGATGGAGTAACTGCTCCTGAATACTTTGGTAAGTTGTTAACATCGCTGATAAATGGAACGTTAGCATCTGTACCATTACCCAAATTATTCCCACCTAATAATGCACCACTTTGTGTAAAGGCACCTGCTGCCCAAACAAAAGGAACCCTAGACGTAAATATTCCCATTCCTCCACGTACAACTGTCGAACGATCTCTATTCACATCCCAATTGAACCCAATTCGAGGTGAGAACATCAACGCAGGGCTTGGCATACGATTGGTTTTCACATTATACTGCTTTGCCAAGATTGAGTTATTAAAGTCAGTATTTTCCATCGGTTTATCCAAATATATTGGAATATCCACACGAACCCCTGCAGTAATTTTTAGATTATCCTGCATTTGATATTCATCTTGAACATAGAATCCAAGTTGTAATGCATTAAACTTAGCTCCTTGGCGAGGATCATCCGTGTTGCTATAACCGTATTGCATGCTATTAGCCATACCACGTTCAAAGTTCTCGATAGCTGTATACGCTTTTCCGGTAGTCGGATTTATATCAGTTGCTTTGGAATCACTAAATACAAACGCCCCGTTTGAATTCCCCGTATATGCATTGTACATCTTATAGAACTCATTGTGTGTACCGAAGGTCAATGTATGTAATCCTTTATACCAAGTTAAGTTATTCGACAAGGTATAAACATCTTGATCCAATTGATTAATATTAGTGAATGGGTCAACACCTAAGTAATAAGTCCCGTTTTTTGCTGTATTAATTCTAACATTTGGAAACAACTGGCCTTTATAGCTTCTAGCATCTCTTACTCTAGTATATCCTGCAATAAAACTATTGGCTAATGAATTGTTGATACGGCTGCTTAATTCTAAAGTAAGAGTATTTGATTTAAAATCTTTTAAAATTGCACCATTACCAAATGTTAGGGAAGATTGTGTTCTGGTATTGCTTACATCAACACCATCCACATAATTGTATCTCAATGAAAGTTTATTTTTTTCATTAATATTCCAATCAAAGCGTGTCATCACTTTATTGGATGTATTTTCATCTGCTAAATCTGTATATGAACCAGCATCGTATTTATATTTATTTAATGCAATATCATAAATCGCCTTAGCATCCGCTTCTAATAAATTTGAACTCGAAGATCCTACAGGATAATTTTCTGGTGTATTATTTTTCGTATGTTCGTAATTTACAAAGAAAAACAACTTATCCTTAACAATAGGCCCTCCTAAACGTACACCATATGTTTTTTCAGAAAAGTTTGCCAACTTTGTTCTTTCTTCACCATCTTTCACCAAAGATTTTGGAGTTTTCCCAGTAAAATCCTGATTTCTAAAATAATGATAAACTGAACCCTGAAATTGATTTGTACCTGATTTTGTTACCGCAGAAATACCACCTCCAGCAAATCCACTGGAACGAACATCAAAAGGTGCAACTTGAACGGACATCTGTTCGATAGCATCTAATGATATTGGATTTGTACCACTACCACCTCCATTCAAACCATTTGCATTAAGACCAAACACATCATTAGTAACAGCTCCATCAATAGTGAACTGATTGAATCTATTATTCATACCACCAATTGAAACAGACTGTCCCTTCACATCAGCTTGAGGAGTCAAACGAGTAAAATCTTCAATTGAACGAGAAACAGTTGGTAAATTTTCCATCTGTTTTCTTGAAATAGAAGTTTCAGCACCAGTCTTTAAGTTTTTAGATCCACCTGTTCTAGTTACAGTGACCTCATCTAAAACTGTCTCATTACTTCCAAAAGTACTATTTAAGACATAAGGCTGACCTAATTGTATATAAACATCATTATAAACAATAGGATTTTGTCCAACATAGGTTACTTCAATTTTGTAGGGGCCACCAACACGCATCGCTGGTAGGTTAAAGCGACCGGCTGCATTTGAAGAACCAGAGTAAACTGTTCCTGAAGGGACGTGCGTAGCCTTAATTGTTGCTCCCGAAGTTACACTGCCGTTTGCCTCTTTTACAATACCTGTAACGCTACTTGTTGTAACCTGAGCTTGTACAGCACCATAACTAGCCATAACAAGAGCGAAAAAGAGTAAAGATCTTTTCATATAATGTGATTTGTTAAAAAATGTTAAGCAAAATTACTAAGAGATTTGAAATTACAAAGGACTTAATATAAACTTAACACACTAAACCACACCTATTTCATGAAATCCACACCAAAAATCAGACATCAATAGATAATTTATCGCGAAAAAAAACGTTGTAAGATGTTTTAAACCAGCATTTACATTCTAATTATCTGATCAAAAATAGTTTTCCACATCAATTCTGGATTTTTTTTTTGTAACAACATTCTTCCAATCGGAATTTAATTTTTTAAAAAATTTTAGCTAATTTCCTAACAGTTGAAAATTACCTTATACAATTCAGTTTCCTGTGGCAATTGCACTACTAGAGCCTAACGAATTGAAAAAATCTAAACGATTGTATACGCTGGACGTTTTGTATAAAAACTTGTTTCAAAAGCCAAGAACATTTCTGAAATTCGCACACCTAATATTTTACGCTTCATGGAAGACGGTATTCAAAATTCTTCTTTTCTAGAACCTGCAGACCTAAAACTGTCTCCAGCAGGACTCGCTTTTTTAGCTTCAGCAGCAAAATGGGCTAATTTTTTGGCCATCGTCTGTTTTATTTTCATCGGTATCTCGGCCATCACCATGGTTAGCCTGATCTTTGGCGCAAGCGCATTGTCACTCGGTGCAGACGAATATGTCACAGCGGGGGCCTTATCCACTTTCGGTGTCCTATACCTGCTCTTTCTTGCTTTCTTTTGCCTTCCCATCTATTTTCTTTATAATTTCGGATCCAAAGCGAAAAAAGCAATTGAAAACCGCGACACCATTCAGCTGGAACTCTGCTTGGACGCGTTAAAAAAACATTACAAATTTATTGGCATCATGGTCATTATTACCATCGCTTTTAATTTTATGGGATTGGTCATCGGTGTAGTGCTCGGCGTTAGCGATGCGCTAGCCGGGGTGTAACTTGATCAAAATATGATGCAAAAAAAAAGAGGGATCTGCTCGCGCAGATCCCTCTTTTGATATCCTATCAATCGTTTATTTCTTATAATATTTCATCGCATTCGGAATTAATTTTTGAATATCCGCAATACGTCGCTCATCGCTGGGGTGTGTACTCAAAAACTCAGGCTGCCCTTTCTGACTTCCCGAGGCCATACGCTTCCAAAAATCGACCGCTTCGTTTGGATTATATCCCGCCAAGGCCATAATAATCAATCCTGCTGCATCTGCATCAGATTCATCGCTTCTTGAGAATTTCAACTGCGCCAAATTCCCTCCCAAACCGTAAAGATTATTGAAAACTCCAAGGGTACTGTTGCCAGATACGCCGGCTGCAGAACCTAAAATCTGTCCGCCCAATTGCAAAGCAATCTGATTCGAAGCCTGCGCTACGGAATGCTCCTCAATCGCATGGGCTATCTCATGCCCCATTACTGTGGCAAGTCCGGCTTCAGTACGTGTAACAGGCAAAATTCCGGTATAAACCGCCACTTTACCACCAGGCATACACCAGGCGTTCACATCATCGCTCCTTACTAAGTTGAATTCCCAATTGAAGTTAAATTGATTGGCGCGACCGGTGCTTTGCAAATATTGGTTCACCGCTGTGGCCAGTTTATTGCCCACACGTTTAACCATTGCCGCATCCGCAGTTCCAGTGACTACTTTTGAACTATTCTTCGATAAAAAATCTTTATAAGCCAATGCAGCTTGCTCGTTCACTTGATCAGCACTGACCAATTTCAAATATTTTTTCCCGGTAACAGCAGAAGTTGCACAACCTGACAACCCCGATGCCAGTGTTACACATGCTAATACCATAGCTGAATACTTAAACATTCCGTTCATAGTTTATATTTTATTTCAAGGGCCATATGGAGTCTCGAAGCGAAAGATAATCGCTTTTCAGCGCATCCAACATGGGTATTTTACAATAATTTATTAATCCATTTTAGCGGATGCAATTATTGTGCCTATTCTTTTTCCTTCGCTTTTTTCTTAAAGAGGTAGATCTTGGACTCATGCCCCTTTAACAGACGCTCTATATTCTTTTGGTGGGTAATCAACAAGAGGATACAAATCGCTATTCCGTAGAGGAGCACGGAAGGTATCGTTGTTTTGAAAATAAAGGCCAAACTAAATGGAAATGCAAATCCTGCCGAAATGGAACCCAATGAAACGTAATGGGTGGTCAATAGGATAATAACAAATACAGAAACACAAACCAAGGCTGCAGGTGTATGGATAGCGAGAATCATACCACAGAGCGTTGCTACGCCCTTCCCTCCTCTGAATCCCGCAAATACAGGAAATAAATGCCCCAATACCGCGATAACGCCCAATGCCAACTGAAAGTTAACAAACTGAACATCGCTCGTATTTTGCCCCAGTTCTATTAGATAAGCCAGATTGGTTGCTGTCCAGCCTTTAAAAATATCTACAAACATCACGATCGATCCCGCTTTCGGTCCCAACACGCGAAAGGTATTAGTCGCCCCAGCATTACCACTACCATACTCACGAACATCTACCCCATAAAATGCCTGTCCCAACCAAACAGCCGTTGGTATGGACCCAAACAAGTACGCTAGTAATACTGCAATTACTAAATAAATCGATATCATTAATTAATTAGTTCTTATATTAATTTGGCCTTCAGACTAAGATCCAGGCTCTTCACACTGTGTGTCAAAGCACCTACTGAAATATAATCTACCCCGGCCTCCGCATATGACCTAATCGTGTCAAATGTTATTCCCCCAGAGGCCTCTGTCTTGAACCGACGGTCGATAATCTGAACAGCTTTGGCAACATCTTGCGGTGAAAAATTATCTAACATGATTCGATCCACTTCGCCAAAGTTAAGAACTTCATCAAGTTCCACAAAATTTCGGACTTCAATTTCTATTTCTATCGGTTTATTTAGGCTCTTTCTATAGGCATTTGCCCGCTCTAGCGCCGGTACAATTCCGCCACTATAGTCGACATGATTATCCTTAATTAAAATCATATCAAAAAGACCAAAACGATGATTGGTGCCACCACCAATGCGCACGGCTTCTTTCTCTAGCACACGTAATAAGGGAGTCGTTTTTCGCGTATCCAAAACTTGTGCATCTGTACCTGCTAACAAATCCACATACTGCCGCGTTGTTGTGGCTATACCACTCATACGCTGCATCACATTCAGCACCAAACGTTCGGCCAATAAAATACTTTGGATATTTCCCCTGACATAAAAAGCAATATCACCCATCTTAACCCGACTTCCATCCTGGATAAAGACCTCACAGGCCAAACTATCGTCTACATAGGCGATAATTGCCTGCGCTACTTCGACACCTGCAAGTATGCCGTTATCCTTCACAATCAACTTTGCTTCACCTTGCGCGCCGGCTTCAATTGTCGACAATGAGGTATGATCTCCATCGCCCAAATCCTCCGCGACAGCTTGTTTTACAAACTGGGCCAAATAGTCCTTGATTTCCTTCTCCATAAATGCTATTTATTGGGCTAAGATGTGGAATAATTTTTTAATCGAAAAATAGATTTATAAAAAAAATAGGATCAGGATCAATTTTTGTCGATCCTCAACTCTTCGATGGAGTGGTTATTACTCCCTGCTCCTATTTTCACAAAGACCCGATAATTGGCCTGTTCTGTGGCTAAAATAAAGGTAAAATATTGATAGCCATTGTTGGCGTTGCTCGACTGCGTCAGCTTTACAGTCTTGGGTTTATGCTGATTGAAAAATGTGCCTAACATGATTTCTGATTGGTATTTTGTATAAATACCATTTTCGCCTAAAATCGACAAGGTGATGTTTGAGGCAAAATACTTGGCTATGTTCTTTGCACTACCCTCTTTCAAATATGATTTTAGCTCCTCCGAAATTCGTTCCAATGAATCATCATCCCCAGGCAAGATTTCTTCCATCCGTGGATTTACATGCATCGAAAAATGTCCAAACGCAACATCGTGTAAAAAAAGATTCGTAATAAGTATAAATCCGCAATGGCTTAAAAATTTCATATAGCTTAACATAGTATAGAACAGCTTCTATTATCAAAATCAATCCTTAGGTAGTTCCATTTATTATGGAACACAAATGATGCCACAAACCTATAAAAATAATGGTGATTAACAAGGGAAGTTTTTAAGATGCGTTGATAGATTCTAAAATTAAGATTATCTTTGTTATACGATGAATAAGAAAAAAGTTGCACTCATGATCCTAGACGGACTAGGATATGGAAAACACGATAAATCAAATGCAGTTGAAGCTGCAAACACTCCATTTTTAGACCATTTGTTAGAAGCATATCCAAACTCAACTTTAGAAGCTTCGGGCGAAGCTGTTGGCTTACCCGCCGGCCAAATGGGTAATTCTGAGGTAGGGCACATGAATCTTGGTGCCGGAAGAATTGTCTACCAAGAATTGGGACGTATTCACAAAGCAGTCAATGACGGCGTATTCAATTCGGATCCAGTTATTCAGGACGCATTTAAATATGCTTTAGAAAATAACAAAAAAGTACATTTTATCGGTTTGCTTTCCGATGGTGGCGTACACGCGCACACCAAGCACTTAAAGGGTTTATGTGATGCCGCAAAACATGCTGGATTAAGCAGTGAACAAGTATTTGTACATGCTTTCTTGGATGGCCGTGATACGGATCCAAACTCGGGTATTGGTTATGTGAGAGACTTACAGGCGTATTTGACGACGACAACAGGTACCTTTGCATCGGCAATCGGTCGGTACTATGCGATGGATCGCGACAACAGATGGGAACGGGTCAAATTAGCATACGATCTTTTAGTAAAAGCGGAAGGTGAAAAATCCAACGACCTGGTTGCCGCTATCCAAAAATCATACGATGAAGGTATAACGGATGAGTTTGTGAAACCAATTGCCTTGGTAGACGCCAACGGAGCTCCTGTGGCTACAATACAAGAAGGCGATGTGGTATTCTGTTATAATTTCAGAACGGATCGTGGCCGCGAGATTACGATCGCACTAACCCAAAAGGCATTCCCAGAATATGATCTAAAACCGTTGGATCTATATTATGTGACCATGACCTCTTATGATGAAACTTTCCAAAATGTGAGAGTGGTTTTTCAAAAAGATAACTTAACCAACACGTTGGGGGAAGTATTGGAGGCTAATCATAAAACGCAAACGCGTATCGCCGAAACAGAAAAATATCCACACGTCACATTTTTCTTCTCAGGAGGCCGTGAACAAGAATTTAAAGGTGAAAACCGTTTGTTGGTTCCATCACCCAAAGTGGCGACCTACGATCTTCAACCGGAGATGTCTGCTCAAGGAATTACAACGGCTATCGTTAACGATATGGAAACACTTCAGCCTGATTTTATCTGCCTGAACTTTGCAAATCCAGATATGGTAGGTCATACAGGAGTTTTTGATGCTGTCATTAAAGCCGTAGAAACTGTGGATCAATGTACCAAAACGGTCGTAGAGACAGGTCTTAAAAATGGTTACTCCTTTATAATTTTGGCCGATCATGGTAATTCGGAGTTTATGGTCAATGAGGATGGGTCGCCGAATACCGCACACACAACCAATTTGGTTCCCTGTATCTTGATTGACGATCAGTACAAAAAAATAGCCAATGGTAAATTAGGTGATATTGCCCCAACCATCTTACAAATTTTGGGCGTCAATATCCCAGCTGAAATGACAGGAAATGTATTGGTATCAGAATAATAACGTACATAAAACCAGTAGCAGAGCACTCTCCTTTTTTGCGGGTAGTGCTTTGCTTTTTTGGAGTTGTGGATCACCTTCCGCAACAAAAAGCCCTCAAAAATCTTCCGACATATTTTCTGTCGATTCGTTTTTTAATGCGGAAGTCAATCGCTTGCAACAGCTCAATCCCGCTGTGCTAAAATCTGTCAGCAAAGATGGAGAAAAAGAACAGCGCGAGCTGAAAATTGGGAGCTGGAAAAATGAACTGTCCGCTTTTCAAGCTGCTGATATCAGCAAAAATTTCGATCCCTCATTGTATGAAGTCAGCGCTGTCGACTGTGTGACCGAATTTACAGCGAAAAAGAAAGATTTACAGATACAGAAACTGCGTATCGAATTTGATAAGAACGAAAAGGTGAAACACATCCATATCGATAAAAAGATAACAAATAGCTTATACGATAGTCAAGAAAAATTAGACTACTTCAGCGATTCGCTTTATCGCATTGTTAAATTGCAAGACGTTCAGGGACTAGATGCCAATCAATATGAAATTGTCGGCAAGTTTATTCCTCCCAAAAAGTAACACGATAAGTCTTATACATCAGCAAAAGGCGCTTCTGAGACATTGATTCAGAAGCGCCTTTTATTATTCTATTATATTAATAAATGCAACACGATTGCTTTATATTTTATTTTCATTATCTTTGACCCGATTAATAAAGTGATCCGAGTGACAACTTGGGTTTAAACGTAGTGATTTCAGCGTGAAAGATATCTCATTGAACAAATTCGCAGCATTCGTGCTCTTGATGACCTTCTTAATTGGTCAGTTCATTGTGTACAGTCATGAACATCCCCAAGCTGCACTGCATATCGTAGATAGCCCAGCGAAAAAACATCATGCTGATCACCCTAAATGTGCTATCTGCGACCAAAATTCACATCCCCAACTAGTTTTTAATTTTACGCAGGGTGAATTCATACTTCCTGTTAAACGCGTTGAATTTGGTCTGTTCATCACTGGAGACCAGATAGTCAGATCACTGATTTCTGGCAATCGGGGCCCACCCCTCTGTTCGTTTCTATGCTAATTTCAATAGTGCGTGTTAACGTAAGTTGACCGCTATTGCCGCCAGGACTCTATAGGGGTCTTTACAACTCAACAGTCAAACGATGCATACGACCAGCTATCGGTTTAAACCTAGGCACAACGACGCCTTGGTAGCTGATATACGCTTTGTCGTTTGTACCGCTGATATTACATACGTAGAAATTATAGTACAGATGAAACTTAAAATTATAGGCTGCATTTTTATGCTTGTCTCCTATTTCTCCATACTTCCGGCGCTTGCCTCAACGATTAGCGGTAAAGTAACGGATGCCAAAACCAACCTTCCAATTGCTGGTGCTACCATATCACTGCAACAGCTTCGTTCGAGCACGGCATCAGACCAACAAGGTCATTATAGCTTTAAATCTCTTCCTTCAAGTGGACGCTACTTGGTTGAGGTCCGTTTTTTGGGCTATCAGTCCGTTGTCAAGGCCGTTGATTTAACTTCGGAAAATCTTTCCCTTGATTTTTCCTTGACAGAAAGTATTATCGAAACGAATGAAGTAGTCGTTACAGGCACACTCGTCACTTCTCAGAGCCGTCGCAACAGCACCTCAGTAGCTGTTATTTCCAAAGATGAGTTGCAGGGAAATGGAACAAATCTTATTGATGCACTTGCGCGACAAGTTCCCGGGCTAAGTCAGATCACAACGGGACAGGGAATTTCAAAACCTGTCATACGAGGTCTGGGATATAATCGGGTTGTCACGGTAAGTGATGGGGTAAAACAGATGGGACAGCAATGGGGCGACGAACACGGCATTGAAATCGACCAAAATCAACCCGACCGTGTCGAGGTTTTACGTGGCGCGGCTTCATTGATGTACGGATCTGATGCCATCGGTGGAGTGATCAATGTACTTGAGCCCAATGTTCCTACTGAAGGACATATTAAAGGTGAATTACTGACAAGCTATGCTACCAATAATGGGCTGACCAATAGTTCGGTTATGCTAACAGGTAATGAAAATGGCTTCGTATGGCGTGGCCGTGGATCGTATCAAAATGCGTATTCTTATAATACCCCTGCAGGAAGATACGGGAATAGCGGCTTTAACAACAGCAATGTCAGTGGTATGCTCGGGCTAAACAAACAATGGGGCTATTCGCACCTTAATTTTTCGTACCTAAAAAATAACATCGGTTTTTACGATGCCGAACCGGGAGACCCGCTTTACACAAACGCTAAAAGCCGTACATTGGATTTCCCCAAACAGGACATCCGTCACTATAAATTGGCCCTCAACAATAGCTTTGTTATCGGCTCGGGCAATTTAAAACTTGACTTGGGCTATCAAAAGAATCAACGTCGAGAATTGGAAGAAGCTACCCCCTCCCTATTCTTTGACCTAAATACCTATTCCCTCGATGCCAAGTATTCTTTAAGTGAAAGAAATGGCTGGCAACATGTATTTGGCATTAGCGCCAGTCAGGAACACAGTGTAAATAAAGGCAGTGAATTTTTAATTCCAGCCTATGATCAGCTGGAATTGGGAGCTTTTGGTTATGCAAAGAAAAGCTGGGGCGAAAACACGTTTAATGTAGGTTTACGCTATGACTATGTCAACAACAAAGGCAAACAGCTGTTTGTTGAAGATGAGGAGCAATTTCCTGGTTTTAAAAACAGCTTCAGTAATGTCAGTGGCGCCCTTGGTTATACGCATGTTTTCAATGAGGATCTCAACTTTAAAGCAAATGCAGGCTCAGCATTTAGAGCGCCCAACCCCGCAGAGCTCGGCTCCAATGGTGTTCATGAGGGTACTTCGCGGTATGAGGTCGGTAATGAGAACCTGAAACCCGAAAGAAGCTATCAAGCGGATGCGACACTGGAGTTTGGCCATAGTATCGTTACTGGAAGTATCGGAATCTACGAAAATTATATTCACAACTTTATTTATGCATCGACAACAAAAGGGGATACAAAAACTGTGGTTGGTGAAGATGGCGATTCACATACTTATGACGTATACCGCTATGGACAGGTCAACGCCAATCTATACGGTGTTGAGGGAAGCTTGAATTTTCATTTGTTGAACTGGATTCACCTGGACAACACGTTCAGTTATACTCAGGCACAGAATAGAACCTTTGACAGACCTTTGGCATTGATTCCAGCTGGCGTAGTACACAATACGCTGCGCCTCGAGCCTAAAATAAGCGGATTGAATGCCTTCTACTTATCTGTGGGGTTGGACAATTATTTTAAACAGAGCCGCATTGATGAAACCTTCGAAACGCCAGCAGACGGCTACACATTGTTGAATGCCGGAATTGGTACAACATTACACTTCGGGCAGCAGCAACTGAAAATATTTGCGGCGGCGTCCAACCTGACCAACAAGCGTTATTATGATGCGTTAAGCCGATTGCGCCCGGGCCGGCTATCGCAAGAAGATCCTAATTTTGGCGTCTACAATATGGGCAGAAATATCACATTCGGTGTCTATCTACCGCTTAACATCAAATAAAAAAAATGAGGAATCCCTGAAAAGGATTCCTCATTTTTTTTATTCAGTATAGTTTTATTTAGGATCGTCTGCCGTTGCTTCTCTTGCTAAAGTCACTTCGTCTGGCATAGCTTCCAAAGAGGAATCCAAGGCAAATAGTGATTCGTCCGATGCACGGTCTCCACCGGCAATCTTCAATTTATCAATCAATTCCAGCGCTAGCTTCTCTTCTTCGATCTGTTCTTTGACAAACCATTGTGCAAAATTCCACGTTGCCCAGTCTTTCTCGGCCATCGCTAGATTGACGATGTTATAAATTGCTTCGGTATTATCTACTTCGTGTTTGAAAACGCGGTTAAAACATTCTGTCAACGTTTGCGGGTCCGCTGGAGGTTGTGCTATGGCTTCAATTCGTGGCCGGCCACCCCGTTCCAGAATATACCCCATAATCTTCGTCATGTGGTTACGCTCTTCCTGTGCATGTCTATACAGGAAATTGGCCACTCCACCATAGCCCTGATCATCTGCCCAGACCCCTAATGCCAAATAAATTTGTGCCGCCTCAGCTTCCTTAGTCATTTGCTTGATTAAAGTTTCTTGCATTTCTATTGACAATCGATTCGTTTCCATATTTATTCCTTGTTTGATTTAGAATAATAACAGAATAACACAGTCTTTCGTTTTCATATTGGCAAAGAAAAAGTAGTGGGCCGACTTACTTATACGCTAAAAAGCTTTAGAATTTTAAACAAAAAAAGGGAATTCCAGCCGGAATTCCCTCTCTATAGGCAATAGTGATACTATTTTAAATTATCTCTATATACTTTTGCTTTTTTGATTTCAGTTTGGATGTCTTTCTTCGACGAATCAAAGCTTAACACTTTTTCATAATCTTTGATCGCATTATTATAAGCATCAGTTGCCATCGCCTTGTTATAGTTTGGCGTGCCTGCTGTTCCAATCAAAATACCTAAGTCACGATTAGCAATCGCTCTATTTTGATAGAATTTGGAATCGTTCGGTGTAATGGCAATTGCCTTTGTATAATCTTCGATAGCTCCCTTCAACAACTGTTCTTTATTGGCAACAGAAGCTTTATTTGTCGATTGAACAGCAAGATTGTTAGTCGCTTTTGCTTTGAAATATAAAGCATTCGCATTTTTACCATTTAACGCAACGACTTTACCAAAAGTTTCTGCTGATTTTTTATAGTCACCATTTTGAAACTGGGAATAACCCAACATATATAATACATCCGGATCTTTTCCTTCTTGAGGCAGTGCTTTTGTCAAGTATGACTCGGCATTCTTGAAATCACCATCCAAAAGAGCTTTTTGCCCCATTCTCACATTAGCGTTGCTATGTTCAGCCTGTTTTGGTTGTTGTGCATTTGCGCTAAAAGCAACTAAGGCAAAAACCCCAGTAAACAAACCCAATTTAAATGATTTTAAATTCATATCTAAATAGTTACTTTTTTATATTCACTTCATAATGATCGCCAGCGATCTTTTCTACGTCTCTGAAAATAGCTTCCGTATGATTTCTATAAAATTAGAAACTGCCATCAGCGCCTTTTCACATTCCAATATTACAATTATTATGCCTATTTCTCCAATAAATGGCAGATAAATTTTATTTAACCTGCCTTTTTTTCCTATTCTGGAAAATAGATTTGTAATTTTGCTGACTTCTAGCAATTGGCACTCCCCTTGCATTACAGGGGAAACATTATTAGAAGCTTAAAATTTGAAAGTCTGCCGTCAACATGTCAGCGACTGCCAAATACACAAAATAAACACTATGAGCAAATTCGAAACTTTTGATTTCAGTCAAGCAATTCCAATCGTTGCAGAGGATACCGAATTCTTTCCCTTACTTACGCAAGAGGATGAAGATAATATGGCGAATGCTGAAATTCCAGAAGCATTGTCAATTTTGCCTTTACGTAATACCGTATTATTTCCCGGTGTTGTTATTCCGATTACCGTAGGTAGAGATAAATCCATCAAATTGGTGAAAGAAGCTTATAAGGGCAGCAAGACTATCGGTGTCGTTTCTCAAAAAGATATGACCGTAGAGGACCCAGGATTTGAAGAACTAAACAAAGTGGGCACCGTTGCTCATATCATTAAAGTGCTTCAAATGCCTGATGGTAATACCACCGTCATCATTCAGGGTAAACAGCGATTCAACCTATTGGAAATTGTTGGAACCGAACCCTATTTAAAGGCACGTGTTGAGAAATTCAATGAGGCAAAGCCGAAGATGACCAAGCACTTCAAAGCGACTATTTCCACTTTAAAAGAAATGGCGCTGCAGATCATCCAACTTTCGCCAAACTTACCTAGTGAAGCTGGTATCGCTATCAAAAATATTGAAAGCCCTTCTTTTCTAATCAACTTCATTTCGTCGAATATCAATGTCGAAATGACAAAGAAACAGGAGCTGCTTCAGATACCGAAAGTAGAAAACCGCGCCAAACTTTTACTGGAACTATTGACGACAGAAATCCAGATGCTGGAACTAAAGCACCAGATTCAGAATAAAGTACGTGTGGATCTTGACAAACAGCAGCGTGATTATTTCTTAAATCAGCAGCTGAAAACGATTCAGGAAGAGCTGGGCGGAAATACGCCTGATCTTGAACTGGAAGAGCTTAAAAAACGTGGTAAGTCAAAGAAATGGAGTCATGAAGTTGAAAAACATTTTACAAAGGAACTGGAGAAGCTCTCCCGCATTAACCCTGCCGCGGCAGATTATTCGGTACAGCTCAATTACCTCGAGCTCCTTTTGGATCTGCCCTGGAATGAAACAACAAAAGATAATTTTGACTTAAACAAAGCACAAAAAGTACTCGATAAAGATCATTACGGACTCGAGAAAGTGAAAAAACGTATCATTGAATACCTCGCTGTATTGAAATTAAAAAATGATATGAAGGCGCCTATTCTTTGTTTGGTAGGCCCGCCGGGAGTCGGTAAGACATCGTTGGGAAGATCTATCGCCAAAGCGCTGGGCCGTAAATATACCCGCATGGCTTTAGGTGGTGTGCGCGATGAAGCAGAAATCCGAGGCCACCGCAAAACCTACATCGGAGCAATGCCAGGCCGTATCATTCAATCGTTGAAAAAAGCCGGGACAGCGAATCCTGTATTCATTTTAGACGAAATCGATAAGATGAGTGCTGATTTCAAAGGCGACCCTTCTTCGGCATTATTGGAGGTATTGGATCCCGAGCAAAATACGCATTTCTATGATCACTATGTGGAAATGGAGTTTGACCTTTCCAAAGTGATGTTTATTGCAACAGCCAATTCATTGAGTTCCATTCAGCCAGCTTTATTGGATCGGATGGAGATTATTGAAGTAAATGGATATACCATCGAGGAGAAAATCGAAATCGCCAAAAAACACCTTTTGCCAAAACAACGGGAAATGCATGGGATGGCTTCTAAGAATGTCAGCCTAAAAGGTAAAATTATCGAGAAAATAATCGAGGACTACACACGTGAATCTGGTGTACGTGGATTGGAAAAAAAGATTGGCTCTGTCGTTCGGGGTATTGCGACACGCATTGTTATGGAGAAAGATTACAATCCAAGTATCAGCGAACAAGACCTGCTCGATATCCTAGGTGCGCCAATATTTGATAAGGACATGTATGAAAATAACAATGTGGCTGGGGTGGTGACTGGATTAGCCTGGACGTCCGTAGGTGGCGACATCTTGTTTATAGAGTCATCACTAAGTCCGGGGAAAGGCCGTTTGAGCCTGACGGGTAATCTGGGCGATGTGATGAAAGAATCTGCATCGATTGCACTGGCGTACCTGAAAGCGCACGCTGCTGATTTCGGAATAGACTATCGCGTATTTGACCATTGGGATATTCACATCCACGTTCCTGCGGGCTCCATTCCAAAAGATGGTCCTTCGGCGGGTATCACCATGCTCACGGCACTGACATCGCTCTTTACGCAACGCAAAGTGAAAGAAAAATTAGCCATGACAGGTGAAATCACCCTGCGCGGAAAGGTGTTGCCCGTGGGTGGTATCAAGGAGAAAATTCTTGCCGCTAAGCGTGCTAATATCAAGGATATTATTCTTTGTAAATCCAATGAAAAAGATATTCTGGAGATCAAGGAAGATTATATCAAAGACATGGAGTTTCACTACGTGACTGAAATGGCTCAGGTGATCAAACTCGCCCTCTTGGAAGAAAAAGTAATCGGTGCCATCAATTTGGCGCAAGATGTAGAAAATACAAAAAAAGAGAATTAGCATATTCTCAAATGAACATGGATTAAAATTGGCCCGGAAAGACTGTTTTCCGGGCTTTTTTATCTTTTTGAGCCTAGCTTTTCATGCAGGATCTCCTCGTCCAAACTGTTTTCATATTTCGAAATGACCAGTGTTGCCGCTGAATTTCCGATTAAATTGGTTATTGCCCGAGCTTCACTCATAAAACGGTCTACGCCAAAGATCAACGCAACCGACTCCACAGGCACATGACCAACAACTGGTAATGTTGCAGCAAGGGTCACAAAACCACTTCCAGTAACACCGGCTGCGCCCTTGGAAGTTAACAGCAAGACCAACAATAGCGTAATTTCCTGCTCCAAGCTAAGGTGCATATTGAGCGCCTGTGAAATAAAGACCGCGGCCATTGTCAGATAGATACTTGTTCCATCCAGATTGAAAGAATAGCCCGTAGGAATGACAAGCCCGACGACAGGTTTGGCGCAGCCGGCATCTTCCATCTTTTGCATGATACCAGGCAATGCCGACTCGGAGGATGAAGTTCCCAATACAATCAGAATTTCCTCTTTAATGTATTTTAAGAACTTAAATACGTTTACCTTAAGATAGAAATACAATACTCCTCCAATGACGATAATCACAAAAATGAAACAGGTCAGGTAGAAACTCACCATCAACATACCCAGTTTAGACAAGGCCTGAATTCCAAACTTACCGATCGTAAAGCCCATGGCTCCCATTGCTCCAATTGGAGCGAGATACATGATCATTTTGATAATGGAAAAAAGTACCTTTAGAAACGACTGCAATACATTGAGTACAGGCTCGGACGCTTTCTGCCCTATTTTTGTCATACCAATACCAAAAAGGACTGCAAACACGAGCACCTGCAACATGTTGTCTGAGGCTACGGCAGCGATAACGTTACTTGGAATAATTCCGATGATGAAATCCATAAAACTATGCGGTTCTTTGGATTCTGAAATGTAATGGGATACCGAAGATACATCGAGGCTTGCCGGATCAGCATTCATCCCGGTACCCGGCTGTATCCAATTGACAAAGACGAGACCAATAATCAGGGCGATGGTGGTCATGATTTCGAAATAGATAATCGAAGTCAGGCCGATTTTGCCCACTTTTTTTGTATCCTGCATTCCAGCGATACCGATTACAATGGAACTGAAAATCAATGGTGCAATGACCATCTTAATCAGTTTTATAAAAGCATCGCCCAATGGCTTTAACTTAACAGCAAAGTCAGGGTAATAGATTCCACAGATGATGCCCAGCAGTATACCCAATACGACTTGAAAATAGAGGCTCTTAAAAATATGTTTCATGATCGGTTTATTTACTGACAGCAATCCCCTTTGCTATTGATCGGTCTTTTTATTTAGGATTCAGAATTTTCTGAGTACGAAGATAAAAAAAAGGGATGCATAAATGCATCCCTTCCACTGATATTTTTGAACTTAATTACTGAAATATGCTCTCACATTCTTTCCTTCAATCCAGTTCATATACGCTTTGTTGACAACCTTGTTTCCACCAGGTGTAGGATAATCGCCTGAAAAATACCAATCACCCTTATGATCCGGGCAAGCTTGGTGTAAATTGTCTAAGGTTTGGTACACAACCTCCAGTTCAGCTTTGAGGTGGTGCGGTCTCACAATACGAGCGATTTCTTCGGAGATCTCCTCATCGGTAAATGGGGCGT
The DNA here is from genome assembly GCF_002429765.1 of Sphingobacterium sp. UBA5996. Lineage (NCBI taxonomy): Bacteria > Pseudomonadati > Bacteroidota > Sphingobacteriia > Sphingobacteriales > Sphingobacteriaceae > Sphingobacterium > Sphingobacterium sp. UBA5996. The sequence continues at coordinate 70,685 of NZ_DJAS01000017.1, read as the reverse complement.
AGATGGCTTTGACATAATTCTCAATCTCATTGACATCTTGCGTCATCGATAACACACATTTCTGATAAACCTCATCGATAACATGTGCCATGCCACTTTGTTTCAAAAGGTTGATTGCTGCTTCGAATGCAACAAATTCACCCATACGTGACATATCAATACCATAACAATCCGGATAACGAATCTGTGGCGCCGAAGAAACAATGACAATTTTTTTCGGGTTCAGACGATCTAAGATCGTTAATATACTCTGTTTCAAAGTTGTTCCTCTAACGATGGAGTCATCAATGGCAACAATGGTATCTTCATGATCTTTTACAATACCGTAGGTGGTATCATAGACGTGCTGCACCATATCCGTACGGTCTGCGTCTTGCGTAATGAATGTACGCAATTTAGCATCCTTCACGTTGAGTTTTTCAAAACGAGGTTTAATACTCAAGATTTCATCCAATTCTTCATCAGAAATTTTTTCTGAACGATTCAATAAAGTCTCTTTTTGAAAATCACGAACATAGGTATTAATACCATCCATTAGTCCATAGTAAGATACTTCTGCAGTATTTGGAATAAATGAGAATACGGTATTTTTGATATTATTTTTGACAGATTCCAATACCTGAGGTACCAGTAATCTTCCCAGTTCTTTACGTTCTTGATAGATGTCAGCATCTGATCCACGGGAGAAGTAAATCCTTTCGAAAGAACAAGAACGTTGTTCTACGGGTTGTCTAAACATCTCTTGGGATACGGTACCATCTTTTTTGGCAATCAGGGCATGTCCCGGTTTAATTTCCTTAACAGCACCAATAGGGATATTGAACGCTGTCTGGATGACAGGTCTTTCTGATGCGACCACCAGAATTTCCTCGTCCTGGTAATAGAACGCCGGACGGATACCTGCCGGATCGCGCATGACGAACGCATCACCATGGCCAAAGATACCTGCTATGGTGTAACCGCCATCCCACGTTTTGGCCGAACGCTTCAAAATCTTTGATACATCAATATTTTTAGCGATCAGCGAGCTGATTTCAACATTAGAATAACCTTCTTTTTTGAATTGGTCGAATAGATCTTGATTTTCATCGTCCAGGAAATGACCGATTTTTTCCAAAACAGTCACCGTATCAGCCTTTTCTTTTGGATGCTGTCCCAACTCATATAGCTGTTGCAACAATTCGTCCACATTGGTCATGTTGAAGTTACCCGCTACAACCAAATTGCGAGACATCCAGTTGTTTTGTCTTAAAAACGGGTGACAGCTTTCGATACTGTTCTTGCCATGTGTTCCATAGCGCAAATGTCCTAAAAGTACTTCTCCGGTAAAACTTACATTATCTTTTAACCATTGCGTGTCTTTTGACTCCTCTGGAAATGCTTTCTGAACAGAAGCAAATTTTTTCTGCACATATTCGAATATATCTGCCACGGCAGTTGAGCCCATAGCTCTGTAACGCGAAATGTAACGATTTCCAGGTTTTACATCAAATTTAATGGTTGCAATCCCAGCCCCGTCTTGTCCACGGTTGTGCTGTTTTTCCATTAATAGGTACAATTTGTTGATGCCATAAAATGGCGTACCATATTTTTCCTGATAATAAGATAAGGGTTTTAACAGGCGAATTAGTGCGATTCCGCACTCGTGTTTAATAGCGTCGCTCATATCTTGATTTGATGTCGCAAAAGTAAGCATTATTTGGCACTTAGCGATCTACCGGCTCACTTTTTAAGCAATAAAATTACAGTGAATAGACAGACGGTGTTCGTCATAGCGCCTGAGGACCTATTTCGCAATAAAAACAGGTACTTTTACTGCATGTCGCAGCTTGTTGACCGTCTCCCCAAAAATAAAATCCTTTAAACCGCTGTGCCCATGACTGCCAACCACCAACAGATCAGCCGCATATTTTTCACAAACTGCTGCGATACTCTTGATCCGGTTATTATAGCCCAATTCGTATTCCGTCTGATACCCTTTCGATACGAGAAAGTCAGCATATAATTTCAGACGCTCTAAGTCTTGACGTGATTCAAAATCATCTGTCGACTCTCCAGTATATTTTACCGAGGCGCTCTCAACAATATGTACCACGACAAACGCCGTGTCTTTATGAGATAGCTGCAAAGCATATTGAATGATCTTCTGATCCGAACTGGAGAAGTCCAGCGCAATAACCACCTTCTTGAAGGAGCCTTTATGTTCAACATGCAGCGCCTCAAATGGAGGATGGACCTCCAGATCTATCGCTTTAGATTTTAGTAAAATTGGATATAATACCGTCATGACTAACAAAGCGAACAACCCTACGGCGCCCATTATCAGTACCACCGTTACCACAATATTATTGGCTTCGCCAATCCAGCCGACCACTTCGTCATACACCAATTTCAGATTCAGCACAGCGATAATGGCAGCAATCAGCCAGGCCACTCCCTTTGTTAACGGCTTGATGGCAAAATCCCCCATAGTTACTTTATCGCTGACAAAATGGATCAACGGAATGACTGCAAAGGCGAGTTGCATACTCAATATAACCTGGCTAAAGATGAGGAGCTGTCCCACGCGGCCTTCACCCGAAATCAGGATAACCAATATCGCTGGAATAATGGCCAACAGCCGGGTAATAATCCTCCGTAAGGTTGGACTAATCCGCAACCGTAGATATCCCTCCATGACAATCTGGCCCGCTAAAGTACCTGTCACTGTCGAACTCTGCCCGGCGAGAATCAAGGCAACAGCAAATAATTTCGATGCCCATTCCGTTCCGAGAAGGTTGCCCAACAGATGATAAGCATCTTCGAGTTCGGCCACGTCATGCCTACCATTTTTATGAAAAACGGATGCCGCAAGAATCAAAATCGCCGCATTCACGAGAAAAGCCAGATTCAAGGCAATGGCACTATCCCAAAAATTATACTTTAACGATTTTCGGATGGAGCTGTCATCGCGATCAATTTTCCGCGTTTGCACAAGTGCCGAATGCAGATACAAATTATGCGGCATGACGGTTGCACCGATAATACCTATGGCGATATAGAGTGCGGCACTATTGGGGATACTGGGTATAAATCCGGTGGCCACCTCTGCAAAGTCTGGTTTAGCCAAAAACATTTCCACCATAAAGCACATGCCAATAAGCGCAATCAGTCCAATGATAAAAAGTTCCATTTTTCGCATCCCGAGCTTCTGGAGATAAAGCAATAAGAAAGTATCTGCAAAACTGATCATTACGCCCCAGATCAGATCAATACCGAAAAGGAGGTTGAGACCGATGGCCATACCGAGCACTTCGGCCAGGTCACAGGCTGCGATGGCAATTTCAGCAAGCACATACAATACAAAATTCATCCGCTTAGGGTAGGTCTCCCGATTACACTGCGCAAGATCTTTGCCGCGCACAATACCAAGCCGTGCACATAAATTCTGGAGCACTAAAGCCATGATATTACTCATCAGTAAAACCCAAATCAGGGTATAGCCAAATTGGCTCCCGCCGGCAAGATCCGTTGCCCAGTTACCTGGATCCATATATCCTACACTAATGAGATAGGCAGGTCCAAAGAAACTAAGTATCTTTTTAAATTTGGATTTTCCTTTATTGACATCTACACTTTCGTGGATATCAGAAAGGGATTTATGATGGGATTCGTCGTAATGCATAAGGTACTGTAAGTGCAATATCGTCTATTGTCTGGCTTAAAGATAAAAAGCTTTAAACGATTTGGCAATTAAACAGTGATATAATTAGAATTTAAATGCGAGCTGCCCGGAATTCTCTTTTGACTGATTGCCAAATGGTATAAAATCAATGGTTTCGTACTGGCCTAAATCCGGTTTAAACTGTCGCACATGGACACCCTTGCACATAAAACTTAGGTCAACTGACCTGAATTGCTGCTTGGCGATCTCCAGCCATTCTGGCTCGAGCTGCCGCCCGATTGAGATATGAGGTTCGTCGCTAATGTCGATCAAATCAAACTCCGTTAAGGTCTGAACAACTTTTCTCGCGCGATCCTTGAGGTAACTGCGCGCATGTACCGTCGGCGCAATATAGAAGGCACCACTGGAAAACGACGAAAAATGATCAAAGTAAACATACTGGCTCCGTTCGTACACCAAGGTTTCCTGTAAAGCCTCAATGGCCCTTACCAGTTTACGCTCATCGGCCTCGAAAGCACATATAGTGACATGCGCCTTGGCATTACAACTGTGGTACCAGCCTTTGTTTGTGTCGGGAAATAGTTCGGCTAACGACGCACGTAACCGTCGCTTCAAACCATCCACCAAAGCAATACCAGCTTCATCAGGTTGAAAAACAAACGAATATGTATTGACACTACCCTCCATAACAAAAATCAATTTTCGATCAGTAGGTAAGATAACAAATACCGCGCAGATAACAAAACCTTAGGCTAGCCTTTTAAACAACAGTACAGCTTACCAACCGATGCCGTAATCCTCTCCATTATTGCTACTACCGCCCCAAAGCGTGTGATGTTGTTCGTCAAAATAAATAGCATTGATCGGTCCGCTGGTACGCTCGCCTAGCTGAATGCTGTAGCCCATTTGCTTTAATTGTTCGATCACAGCAGGCGCAGTATCTTTCGCTAATAATAGGCTACCTGAGCGTGGCTTCCGATCATCGGTCTTGGTTCCACCCAGCGACAGCCAAAGCTGATTACTATTGATATTAGCCGCCTCGCTAGCCTGCTGGGGCGTCATACCAAACTCGACCATATTTAAGAAAAACTGAAGTAAGTTTTGATCTTGTGTATCGCCGCCCTGTACCGCAAAAGAAAGGAAGGGCTTGCCGTTTTTTAAAGCCATTGACGGGCTAAGTGTTACACGCGGTCTTTTGCCGGGCTCGACCACGTTGAACGGGTTAATCAGTGAATCCAGAACAAAACTCTGTAAACGCTGACTCATACCCACTCCAGTGTTGCCTGCGATACAGGCCGGTAACCAGCCGCCACTTGGCGTAATTGAAACAACCCAGCCTTCCGCATCTGCTGCCTCAACGCTGGTGGTTCCCCTTAATAGCCGGTCCATATAGGCACTATCAACGGATAGGGAAGCCACAAGCGCCGCCGCCGACAAGTCCTTCACATAAGAACTTGAGCGTGCGTCATGTTTAGGGACAAAATCATTTTTCAGTTCGGTGTTTGGTTCAAACTGCTGCCGACGTTGCTGCAGCAGCGGAAGATAGGGGTTCTTTTTACCGACATACGGATACGGATCTCCAGGTAGCACATTTGGGTTATTTCGGGCAGAATCAATTGTTGCGGCCCTCGCCTTCGCATAGGACTCATGCAAAAGACCTTGAATAGGTGTCTTTGGTTTGCCATAGGGATCACCATAATAAAAATCCCGATCTGCAAAAGCCAAGTTCATCACCTGATAGAGTGTATGAATATAGGAAGCAGAATTATAGCCCATAGCCGTCAAGTCAAAGTTTTTCAACATTTGTAGACTCTGCAGCATCGCTGGCCCCTGGGTCCATTCCTGCAATTTATAGACGTCAACACCTTTATAATTAACGTGCAGCGGTTCCTCCTCGATAGGTTTCCAGCTGGCCAAGTCTGCCTTTGTAATTAAGCCCCCTTGCTCTTGGCTACCACGAACAAATTCGTCCGCGATATCGCCAGTGTAAAAACGATCATAGGCAGCCATAATAGCCGCTTTTCGGTCTTTGCCAGCCGCTATAGCGTTCTTTTCCGCTTCGACCAATTTAGACAGGGTGTGAAGAAGATCCTGTTGCACAAAAACCTCCCCCGCTTCGGGGGCCTCCCACGATTTACCTTCATGTACTAAAAACACCTTTTTACTGTAAGGCCATTCCTTTATGCGTTCCTTGCCTCGCTCGATACTTGTTGCCGTTTGTGCATCAATAGGATATCCTGCAGCCATTTCAAGAGCTGGCGCGAGCACTTCCGCTAAGCTTTTGGTCCCATATTGCGCCAACATATAACACAATCCACCTGGTGTGCCTGGTGTAACAGCGGCAAGTGGACCGTATTCGGGAGGAAATTCATAGCCCTTTGATCTAAAAAAATTGACTGTTGCTCCAGTAGGCGCTACTCCCAATGCATTTATGGCAATGACCTTCTTCAATTTTGGATGATAAATTAAGGCTTGTGTTTCACCTCCCCAGCTCAGCACATCCCACATCGTACAGGTAGCTGCAAGCATCGCGCAAGCAGCATCTACCGCATTTCCGCCCTGTTGAAAAAGTTGAGCCCCTGCCGTTGCTGCTAAGGGTTTTCCGGTAATCGCCATCCAATGCTTACCATGTAACGGTGGTTTTTGCGTACGCTGGGCAGAACTCAGCATTGGCGTACCGGCAGTCAACAGTCCGATAAACATCATCATCAGCGCAGGGTATCTTCTTTTCATAGCAGCAATCTTTCGTTAAGCAAGCGTTTTTAGTAAAAGCAAGATAGGGATTTTTAGGACAAACAAAAAACTCCTGCCAACCGAGGATGACAGGAGTTTTAACTATCTTAATTTCTATTGGTTTACCAATAAATGGAATACAATGCTGTAACTAATAAGGCTACAATCAATGCGATGACCAAGAACGCTCTGTGCGGTTTAAACATGGTGGTATCAATCTCCAATCCAGCGGGTACTACACCACGCTTATTGTCGATGATACTAATAAGAATCATACCGATAATACAGATAATGAAGACAAATCCCATACGATCCAAAAATGGAATCTCGTAAATTCCTGTTGTCGGATTCGGAACGGAGAAACCTGTCGATGACAAGAAAGAAAGGTCGACCCAATCCGGCAATTTCTTGAAGATAATGGAAAAAATAAATCCACCAATTGTCGCGAATAAAGCGGCATTGGAAGTCGCTTTTTTCCAAAAGAATCCCAAGATGAACATAGCGAAAATCCCTGGAGAGACAAACCCCGTGTACTCTTGAATGTATTGAAATCCACCTTTTTTATCTATCCCCAGATGCGGGGCAATCAGCACACCCAAAATCATGGCAACAACGACAGTTAATTTACCAATATTGACCAATTTCTTATCAGATGCTTCGGTATTGAATACTTTCTTATAAATATCCAGGGAGAAGATTGTTGCAATACTGTTTGCCTTACCTGCCAAAGAAGCGACCACCGCAGCTGTCAATGCAGCGAAAGACAGTCCTTTCAGACCGGCAGGCAACAAATTCAACAAAACAGGATACGCATGATCCGGATTGACCTCTCCATGTTGCATCATTTCATTTTGAAACAAGCCATCTTTCCACATTACGTAGGCTGCAATACCCGGCAATACAACAATAATAGGCATCAATAACTTTAAAAATGCTGCAAACAGAATTCCGTTTCGGGCAGTTTTAAGATCTGCCCCCAACGCGCGCTGCGTAATGTATTGATTACATCCCCAGTAATTGAGATTAACGATCCACATCCCTCCGATTAAGACGGTTAAACCCGGCAAATCGAGATAATTTTCATTTTTACGATCAAGAATCATATGGAAGTGGTCAGAAGCCTTTTCGGTCATCAGGTGATAACCTTCCAATACGCCTGATCCGCCATAATGTTCCGAAACAAGGTTCAAGGCGAGATAAGTCGTCGCCAAACCTCCCAATACCAAAAAGAAAACTTGAATAATATCCGTGTAGCCAATCACCTTCATACCACCTAAGGTAATGATAACCGCAAAAATTGCTATGGCATACATACACGCTTCAAGACTGATACCCGAGATACTGCTTACTGCAATTGCTCCCAAATAAAGGATAGAAGTCAAATTGACGACCACATACAACAGTAACCAGAAGACGGCCATAATCATCGCAACAGTTCCATTATAACGTTTATGGAGAAACTGTGGCATCGTAAAAATTTTGTTCTTTAGATATACCGGTATAAAAAATACGGCAACAACAATCAGCGTGATGGCAGCCATCCACTCATACGTCGCAATAGCCAATCCCATCTTAAATCCGGAACCGCTCATACCGATAAATTGCTCGGCAGATATATTGGATGCAATCAGTGATGCTCCAATAGCCCACCAGGTCAATGACCCCTCAGCCAGAAAATAATCTTTAGATCCTACAGATTCAGATTTCTTGCGATAATACACCCATAATCCGTAACCGGCTACAATGACAAAGTAGATCAGGAAAACGATGTAATCTTTTGTGCTTAAATAATTATTCATGTAATGGTAATTGGTTTAATTCGATCGCCTAATATAGAAATATTTTTAGAACTATATATATCTGTTGATCAAATTTTCTAAATACTCCTGCTTACCACTAATCGTTTTTGGTTCTCCCAATTCTACGGCTAAATCTCTTAAGTTCTCCAATGTCAATGCCTGTCCTTCAAATGATGCGCCATGGCCGGTATCAAAAGAGGCATAACGCTCTGCCCGTATTTTTTTGTATTCCGAGTCTTGCAGGATACGATCTGCTGTAAGCAATGCGCGGGCAAAAATATCCATCCCACCGATATGAGCATAAAACAAATCTTCAGGATCTGTCGAGTTGCGGCGTATCTTGGCATCAAAATTCACACCTCCACCTTGGAGTCCGCCACCCTCTAAAATAATCAACATCGCTTCGGTCAATTCATTGATATCGTTTGGAAATTGATCTGTATCCCACCCGTTTTGATAATCGCCACGGTTGGCATCAATGGACCCCAATTTGCCCGCATCTACTGCGACCTGCAACTCATGCTGAAAGGTATGTCCGGCCAACGTCGCGTGGTTAACTTCTAAATTTAATTTAAAATCGTCCAAAAGATTATACTGACGCAAGAAGCCAAGTACGGTAGCCGCATCGTAATCGTACTGATGTTTTGTCGGTTCACACGGTTTGGGTTCGATAAAGAAAGTTCCTTTAAAGCCGTTTTTGCGGGCATAATCTTTGGCCATGTGCAAAAACTGCGCAAGGTGCTCCTGCTCGCGTTTCATATTGGTATTTAAAAGACTCATATAACCCTCTCTTCCGCCCCAGAACACATAGTTTTCACCGCCGAGGGCAATTGTTGCATCCAATGCTGCCTTAACCTGAGCGCCACCATGTGCTAGAACATGAAAATCAGGATTAGTCGCCGCCCCATTCATATAGCGCTTATGGCTAAATAGGTTGGCTGTTCCCCAAAGCAATTTGATACCGCTTTCCTGTTGTTTCTCCTTTGCATAATCAACAATAGTGGACAGGCGTTTTTCATTTTCAACCACATTATCCGAATAATCCACTAAATCAACGTCGTGGAAGCAGTAATAAGGTATATTAATTTTACTGATAAATTCGAATGCCGCATCCATTTTATCTTTTGCTCTGGTAATTACGTCGCTGCTTTCATCCCATGGAAATTGATGTGTCGGTCCGCCAAATGGATCAGATCCGTTACCGTTGAACGAATGCCAGTACGAACAGGCAAATTTAAAATACTCTTCCATCGTCTTTCCCCCAACAAGTTGCTTAGGGTTGTAATAACGGAAAGCCAATGGATTTGTGCTGTCTTTCCCTTCGAATTGAATTTGGCCTACGCCTTTGAAAAATTCTTTTTTCCCTTTGATAACATTCATCTTAATTGCTATTTATTTGTTTGTTTAATAATTCTTTCCATTGTTGATAATGCTCTTCATATTGCGCTACAAACTGGGGTTCCACGGTATATACAGGCTTCAAAGAGCGAAAGGCTTCTTTAAAATCTGCATAATACCCACTTCCTATCCCTGCTCCGAGGGCGGCTCCTATACTTCCATCGTGATTGAAAATCTCTACAGGAACGTTTGTAGCCCCCACAAATGACTCTCTGAAAACAGAGCTCAAAAACAAATTGGCATAACCTGCACGAATCATATTTGGATACAAATTGTTCTCGCGCATGATATCCAGGCCGTAGCGAAAGGCGTAGGCAATTCCTTCTTGTATAGCGCGCAAGATATCGCTGGTCTCATGTCTGTTCAGGTCTATCGCTGAAATTGAAGCGCCAACGGTTTGGTTATTGAGCATGCGTTCGGCACCATTGCCAAATGGAATAACCTGTAGTCCTTTGCTGCCGATAGGTGAAGCTCCGGCTATCGCATTGATCTGTTCATACGATAGATCACGTCCTAGCATCTTTCTGCCCCAACTGTTCATAATACCTGTTCCGTTGATACAGAGCAATACCCCTGTTCGGATATCGTCCTCGCCATAATTCACGTGCGCAAATGTATTTACGCGTGATTCGCGGTCAGCGATCAGCTGGTCGCTGACCCCATAGATCACACCGGAAGTGCCTGCTGTCGCAGCAACTTCTCCAGGCTGTAGGACATTGAGTGAAAGTGCATTATTAGGTTGATCACCGGCTTTATAATTGATGGTCACAGCAGCAGACAGTCCGAGTTCCTCGGCCACAGTAGCTTTAATCTGACCATGTGTTGAAAAGACAGGTAAGATCTCTGGAATAAGATGATCATCAAAACCATAATAGTCCATTATTGTGCGCGACAACGCATTATCTTTAAAATCCCAGAATATACCTTCCGAAAGCGCGGATATGGAGGTTGTCACTTGTCCCGACAGCTTCATCGCTATAAAATCTCCCGGCAACATAATCTTGTCTATCTTTTCATAAACCGCAGGCTCATTTGCTTTGACCCAGGCCAACTTAGACGCCGTAAAATTACCTGGAGAATTCAAATGATGGCTTAAATTAAAAGACCGTCCGATTTCTTCAAAAGCGATATTACCCAATTCAACAGCCCTGCTGTCGCACCAGATAATTGCATTGCGTAGCACCTGCTGCTCCTTATCAACGACAACCAATCCGTGCATCTGGTAAGCAATTCCAATGGCCGAAATTGCTTTAGGATCGTAAAGTCCCAGCGCATTGGCTTTCAATAAAGCCTGTTTAAAATAATCCCACCAGTCGAGCGGATTTTGTTCAGCCCAATTGGGTTCTACAGTAATTATTGGAGCTTCTACATCGGGATATTGCACCGAGCACACCTTGCGTTGCGAAGAAGCTTCAACAATTGAAACTTTCACAGAAGAAGTACCTACATCTATACCTAACAAATACATGGTAATTAATTCTAATTGGTTATAAAAAACAACGGCGGCCCCTATCTTGCAACCGGTTGCATAAAAGTAGGACATGTTTCTGACTATTCAAAATATTAAATAAAATTATTTACTTTGGAGCGTGAATAAAAAAACAACCATTTACGATATCGCCCGTGAGCTAGGAGTAACAGTCTCTACTGTATCCCGTGCATTGAACAATGTGCCTACGATCAGTGAGTCCACACGAAAAATAGTGCTGGAAAAGGCAAAGGAATTAAATTATAGTGTCAATAAGCTGGCCTCATCCCTTTCTTCGGGCAAGTCCAATACCATCGGTGTCATTGTACCAACCATGCAAATTCATTTTTTTGCGGAAGCCGTACACAGCATTGAAAAAGAATTAAAGAAACACAACTATAGTTTATTGCTCTATCAATCGAATGAATCGTTTGCCGACGAGGTCAATGGCGTAAAAACTTTACTGGAAGCGCAAGTAGCTGGTATCATTGCGTCTTTGTCTCTGGAAACTCAAGAAACACAGCACTTTCAAGAAGTGATCAATCAGCGCAAATGCCTTGTTATCTTTGACCGTACCCACAAAAATATTCCTGCACCCGTGGTAAAACTCGACGATTATAAAGCGGGTTATCTTGCAACACAGCATCTACTCGAAGAGGGATACAAAAACATAGCATTTATTACAACAGACAAAGAGATCGCAATTTTCCAGGATCGGTTCCTCGGTTTCGAAGCCGCGTTAAAGGATGCGCAGATTTCACCGCGCGAAGATTTTATTATCCGCGGCGACTTATCTATTGAAGCCGGTATTAAAGGCACGGAACAGATTCTACAATCTGCCATCCAACCGGATGCCTTCATTGGAGGCGATGACTTTACAGCTGTAGGGATTATCCAAGCCTTAAAAGCTGCCCATATTGATATCCCAGCAACGGGTGTTATCGGTTTTGCAAACCAAACCTTTTCCTCCTTCATTACCCCCACACTGTCCAGTATAGACCAACAGGCCAACAAAATGGGCGAAGAATGTGCAAAGTTATTTTTGAAAATGGTCAAACAAAAAAGTCCTTATGACACGATCGAGCAAATTGTTCTTGATCCTGTATTGATAAAAAGAAAATCTACCCATAGAATAGACAAATAATCCCTAACTTTGCCTAAATTTTTTTAAATGCAAGCCCGGCACAGATTTAGGACAGCAAGCATCTGCTTATTATTTGTCATTCAGGCCCTTTTTTTATTGGCCATCTTTGTAGAAAATAGAAATTCTTATCTTATACTGGCCTTTATAGGTCTACTCTCCTTACTTATTTTATACAGTTACCTTCGTTCGCCGATTCATCATCATAAACATGAATATGAGTCCATCCGAATTGCCGTTTGGGTTCCTGTCGGAGCGATTATTTCCTATTATTTCAATCATACATTTGGGTTAGGTCCGGTCTTGGGTGCTGCACTCACAGGTACACTGGGCTCCTTCATACCCAATATCAATAAAGATTCAACGTATCTCCCTCATCTTCCGGCGGCAATTTATTGCGGTGCGTTTGTAGGCATGTCCAATGCCCAGGTCGCTCATGGCTTCTCCTTTGTTCTAGCCGCCAGCATTTTTACTGCGATCTTTCTGATTGTATCGAAAAGCCTGTTAAATGGGGTCGGTGGCAAGCTGGGTACATTGGCTTTTCTCGGTGTTTCGCTGACCTACCTACTGTTGTACATTTTTAAGTAACATGGAAACATTCATTTTATACCTAGTTGGTGTTATCGCGAGCACGGCCACCTACTACGTCAATACCAAATTTAATCAAGGTGCGGTACGTTCCTCGGCATTGCTGACATTGCTTGTCGCCGGCTTTCTTCATTTTTTCCCGCAAACTGTCACGCCTTATCTGGCTCAATATATTCCTCCGGTTTTTATTGGGGCCTCATTTATAGGCATGGTATCCAAAAGCCAGTTATCAACCTATTTCGGTTTGGCCCTTGCCGGCATTATCTTTACGACGATCCTGCTCCACACGAGCAAGTTTTTTGCCGGGTATGGTGGCGCACTGGGCACATCAGCCTGCATTGCTTTATTGGTCGTTTTAAGTATTCCTTATTTCAAATCACGCCGAAAAATGACCGTTGGCTTTCTGCAGCTCCGTAAAACAATCTTAAAAAAACAAAGGAAAGTATCGAAAAGACGAGTAGATTTGTTTAAATAAATATTTAAGCATGAAACCTTTATTTCTGGTCTTTATTATTCAAGCCTTCTGGCTAAAACCGCTAATTGCTCAACAGGCAAACCTTAGTTTGGTCAATCAGGAGCGCAACAGTAGCTACAGAGGGCTTAGTGTGGTCGATGATGAGACCGTATGGGTGAGCGGTAGCAATGGAACCGTTGGACTCAGCACCGATGCTGGAAAAAACTGGCAGTGGGTCAACCCAATTGGCTATGAAAAAACAGATTTTAGGGATATTGAAGCGTTTGATGAAAATGAAGCCATCGTTATTTCTGCGGGTTCACCAGCCATCATCTTACGTACCCGCGACGGCGGGCGAAGCTGGAAGGAGGTTTTCAGTGACAAGCGACCAGAAATATTTTATGACGGTATTGCATTTACATCAGCAGGTGTGGGTATTGCTTTCGGCGATGCCATTCAAGGTAAAATGCCGCTATTAAAAAGTGTCGATTTCGGAGAGTCATGGAAAGATATCACAGCAAATATGCCCTTTTCAATAACTGGTGGAGAAGCTGGTTTTGCTGCTAGCGGGACATCCATATACTGCAACAACACAGGAACATACTGGATTGCCACTGGGGGAACAGTTTCCAATATCTATCGCAGCGAAGACCAGGGAAATACATGGGTACGTTACAGCTGCCCTATCCTGCAGGGAAAAAATAGCACCGGCCCCTTTTCTATTGCTTTCTATTCATCAACGACTGGAATTGTCGTTGGCGGAGATTACAAAGACGACACAAACAAGGAGAAAAACAGCTTTCTGACCAAAGATGGTGGTAAAACTTGGTTTGCACCACACACAGCGCCCGCTGGATTTAAATCCGCTGTTGTTTACCGCTCCAAAAAACAACTCATCAGCACGGGTACTTCGGGCACAGACTTGTCGAATGACGGTGGTAAAAACTGGATAGCGATCGGAAAGGAAAGCTTCAATGCGGTTCAAAAAGCCAAAAAAGGCAGCGCCATATATCTGGCCGGAGATAAAGGAAAAATAGCGAAGTTAACATTGTAAGTTAACTTCGCTATTGCTCGCCACATCATGATCTTGCCCTTATCGGGCATAAGCCCGTGATATGGTATTAATACCGATTATTTACGCGACAAACGCGATTCTTCCAGATCTAGCGAATACTCCATTTCTCTAATGACATCGCTATCGTAAGCCTTACTTTCTTTGATCTTATACAATCCATCTCGACGTAAGGCCAGAAGTTCCAACATTATTTTATTATACAGTCCTCTCACTGCCGAAAGCTGTGCACGTGTATCTTCTTCTTTTGCACGCTCGGAAGCATTTACACTTCGGATGATTTGCTCTTTCACCCGGGCGATGGTCTCATACTCCAACATTTCCTGTGCATAGTGCTTATCCAAATAGGCAATAGATTCTTTACCAAGGCGTAAGCGGATCTCATCAATCTGCTCTTCCATGGAAACTTGCTCGTCGACATCTTCCATCTTTATCAGCTTAATTAAAAAGGGTAATGTTAGCCCCTGAAAGACAAGCGTCACCAAAATAACGACAAACGTAATAAACAAAATCAGATTACGGTGTGGGAAAGCTGTGCCATCATATAAAGTCAACGGAATCGCTAATGCTGATGCCAACGAAACCACCCCTCTCATTCCTGCCCAGCCAATAACCAAGGGCAGTTTCCATCCCGGGCTTTTTTCCTTTACCCGAATCCGCTTAAATAATATTCTAGGAACAAAAGCCGAAAGATAGACTGCAATCAATCGCAAAATAATGACGATCACGGCGATCGCCAGCGCATAATTAATGGCCTCCGCCATCGAATATTCGCCCAATCCATTAATGATAACGGGTAACTCAAGCCCAATCAAAATAAAGACGAATCCATTTAAGAGAAAACCTACCGTTGCCCATACTTCTTTCGTTTGAATACGGGTATGATAGTTGAGATAATCCCCTGCCCGAAAGGAGAGAAACAATCCACCACTTACCACAGCCAAAACGCCCGACCATTCAAAATGTTCTGCGACAATATACATTAAGTAGGGTGCGATGAGCGTAATAGGTGTTGATATGCTGGATGATTTCGCCACATACCTTAAGAAGACATAGAGGATGTGGCCGATCACCAGGCCAACCACAACGCCCATCACCGATAATACAAGAAATTGCGTCGCCGCATTGGTCATTACAAACTGGCCAGTAAGAATTGCAATCGATGCAAATCGAAACACAGTAAGTGAGGCAGCATCATTGACCAGGCTTTCTCCTTCCAATATCGCTATTCCTCGTTTCGGAATACTGATACCTTTCAATACTGAACTCGCCGCAACAGCATCGGGAGGCGAAATGATCCCGCCTAGCAAAAAGCCAAGTGCTAGGGTAAATCCGGGAATAATACTCACTGAAAAGTAGGCAATGGCCAAGGATGTGAAGAAAACCAGACCGAAGCCCATGATTAAAATAGACCTGCGCCACTTTAAAAAATTACCCCAATTGGTGTACCAGGCGGCTTCAAAAAGTAAAGGGGGCAAAAAGACCATAAACACAATATCAGGGTCCACACTAATGACTGGGACACCAGGAATCAAGGAAATCACGAGTCCACCAATCACTAATAAGATTGGATAAGAGACCTTTAAGCGTTGACTCAGCACAAACAACATGGCCATAAAGAAAAAGAGCAGCATCACCAATAAGAGATTGCTATGAATTTTATGGCCAGCCTTTCCGCCTATTCCAGCTTTCACATCCGAATAGGGCGCCAAAACTGACATACTGTATTGACGGATCTTCCACGCATTGTCCATCTTGCTCAGTACCCCTACACCGCGAAAAGACTTGGTATTAATCTTAAAAGATTCGTCAAACCAAGCAATGGTACTATCTGCATTGAAGCTGATATGCCTAGTGTCATACGTGTATGTCCATGCATTCTTGGGATTGAAATATTGATTGGCGAACTTTTCAGCATGTGCTTTATCCCATCTTTCATTCTGATCAGTCCCCATAATGATTCCATCGGAAGCAATCACATTCAAAAATGGGCCATACTTCACCTCACCTGAAGACTTGTGCCATTGCGCTAACACCCTATTGATTTCTTCTACAGTTTGCTGGGCGCTTGTTGGTAAGGCGAATAACACTACATTAAGAAAACAACATACACTTAAAATGATTTTTCTAATCATAAATTCTAAAACATCTTTCTATCTAGGCCTATTTTGTATTCGTCAACTTAGTCCTAAAACAAAAAGCTGCATCTGCAGCTTTTTGTTTTTATTTTATTATTTCTTCAATTTCACTGATAATCTTCTGCGCGATCTGCTCAGCAGCTTCGGGCGTCGGGCCCTCAGAATAGATGCGGATGATCGGTTCGGTATTCGATTTGCGTAAGTGCACCCATTCATTTTCGAAGTCTATTTTCAGTCCATCAATGGTGGAATGATCTTCATTTTTATATTTCTCCTGCATTTTCGCCAATAGATTGTCAATATCTAATTCGGGCGTCAGGGTAATCTTATTTTTGGACATAAAGTACTGCGGTAAAGAAGCTCGGTATTCTGATGCCTTTTTACCAAGTTTTGCCAAGTGCGTCAAGAAGATCGCTACACCGACCAGCGCATCACGTCCATAGTGAGATGCCGGATAAATTACGCCACCATTTCCCTCTCCGCCGATGACCGCATCGACTTCTTTCATCTTTGTAACCACATTGACTTCACCCACGGCCGCTGCATAATATTCACCTCCATGTGCTTTAGTGACATCACGCAGTGCACGTGTAGAAGATAAATTAGAAACGGTATTTCCTTTTTTATGCTGCAACAGGTAGTCTGCTACGGCCACTAGTGTATATTCTTCACCGAATAATTCGCCGTCTTCCATCATAAAGACCAATCGATCGACGTCCGGATCCACAGCAATCCCCAAATCAGCCTCGTTCTCGACCACTGCTGCAGACAAATCTGTGAGATGTTCTTTCAACGGTTCGGGGTTATGCGGAAATTGGCCGTTGGGTTCACAATGGATCTTATAAATGGTCTGTACCCCCAGCGCATCCAACAACGCAGGGATAAAGGTACCGCCATTGCTATTGACTGCATCTAAAGCGACTTTAAAATTAGCGGCTTTAATGGCTTCTTTATCGACATATTCCAAAGCCAAAACAGCGTCTACATGTTTCTGCATGTAGGAATAGTCTTTATGGAGCTGTCCTAATTCCCCCACTTCGGAAAAATCGAAGTCCAAAGACTCGCCAAGAGCCAATACTTCCTGTCCTTCGGCATCTGAAATGAATTCACCCTTCGCATTCAATAACTTTAGCGCATTCCATTGGCCAGGATTATGTGAAGCAGTCAAAATAATACCGCCAGCTGCCTTTTCCATCGGTACAGCAATTTCTACTGTTGGAGTCGTGGATAGACCCAGATCAACCACATCAACACCGATGCTCTGCAAGGTACCTATCACCAGATTACTGACCATCTCACCAGAAACACGCGCATCTCTACCGATGACAATTTTTTTGATACCGCTCTGCTTGACAATGATTTTGCCATAAGCTGCTGTAAACTTAACGATATCTATGGGGGTAAGTGCTTCTCCAGCACGCCCGCCTATCGTACCTCGTATCCCTGATATTGATTTAATTAAAGTCATTTCTTTTGAATTGATTAACGCGTAAATTTAGCACAATGGCAATAAAATATCGAATTAAAATTATAAATAATAAATATTTAACGTATATTTGTTGCAACAAAGTTGTTTTTAACAGAAACAGTTCTTTGCAATGAAATTATTTTTACTTTTGAAAAACGAGTTTTTAAAGTTTGGGAGTTTCATTGTCATCAGCAACATTTATGATTCAACAGTTAATACACATCGATCAAGAGATTTTTCTAGCCATCAATCAAGGCTTGAGTAACCCGGTGTTTGATTGGTTATTGCCTATATTGCGCAATCCATATACCTGGGCACCTTTGTATTTGTTTCTGGTTATATTTTTCATTAAAACCTACGGTAAAACAGGTATACTCATTGTTGCCGTGACCCTGGCCACCTTTGGAATTTCCGATGGTCTGTCTTCTCATTTGATCAAAAAAACTGTCAAACGTATTCGACCTTGCAACGATGTGGAGTTTAAGGAAAATATTAACATCCGGGTGCGCTGTGGCTCTGGCTTTAGCTTTACTTCTTCGCATGCTGCCAATCATTTTTCCCTAGCGTTCTTCTGGATTGTTCTTTTTCGGAGAAGGTGGAAACATGTGCTTTGGCTTTGTATTGCCTGGGCGACGTTAATTTCAGTCGCTCAAATTTATGTTGGCGTTCATTACCCTTTTGATATTCTCTGTGGTGCCGTTTTAGGTATCTTGGTTGGTTTGGCAACAGGTTATTTATTCAAACGATTTGTACCAAGCTTTTTTAAAACTGAACAAGTATAATGAATTCAATTTTATTGATTTTAATTTTATTCGTACCTGCATTTGCAAGTGGAATTGCCGTATTTTTTGTACAAAAGAAAGGGACTAATTTTCTTAAACTGATCCTTTCTTTCAGTGGAGCCTATTTATTCTCCATTACTGTACTTCACCTCATGCCCCATGTTTATCAGTCGACCAATACCTCACCCGAAGTATTGGGTATCTATGTCTTAGCTGGATTTCTTTTTCAGCTTTTTCTTGAACAGTTTTCCCAGGGGATCGAACATGGCCATATCCATGCGGACAATGACCACGACCATCATAACCATCGTTTTCCAATCGGTATTATGTTCAGTCTATGCCTTCATGCATTCCTCGAAGGTATGCCCTTGGCTGCGACGCACCAAACAGAGCTTGCACTGGGGATATCCATTCACCATATTCCAGCAGCATTTGCATTGGGAAGTATTTTACTCAGTACGCATGTAAAGAAAAATACCATCCTGATTACGCTCGCTTTATTTGCGGCAATGACCCCTTTTGGGTTTTTACTGAGTAAAGCTATCAGTGCAGGAGAAGTGGGCAATATCCAACAATATTTCGATAAAATCATGGCAGTAGTTATTGGTATTTTCTTACACATATCCACGACTATACTTTTTGAATCGGGCTCTATTGACCATCACAAATTCAATAAAAAGAAAATGATAGCTGTGATAGCAGGAGTTGCCATAGCACTGGGAAGCTTCTTATTTGTTGGAGATCACGACCATGGGCATGATCAGCATCATCAAACGCATGATCATGAACATCATGAT
Source organism: Sphingobacterium sp. UBA5996 (assembly GCF_002429765.1). Lineage (NCBI taxonomy): Bacteria > Pseudomonadati > Bacteroidota > Sphingobacteriia > Sphingobacteriales > Sphingobacteriaceae > Sphingobacterium > Sphingobacterium sp. UBA5996. The sequence continues at coordinate 51,183 of NZ_DJAS01000017.1, read as the reverse complement.
CATGCGCATTAATTTTTTTAGCCACGAAGTTTATCTAGCAAGGCATTTAATGCAATAGCTTCTTCCTCGCTGATTCGGTTGGGCAAAATATCCATCATCAACATATCCTCATCAAGTCTTTTTAGAATTTCCAGGCCCTTGTTTGTGATAAAAAGATCCACAGCCCTTTTATCCGCTCCCGACTGACAGCGCGAAACCAGTTCTTTAGAAACCATACGGTCTATCATACGCGAGATATCTGGTGTAAAACTCAGCATTCTTGACCTAATGAGACTATTGGTTGCAGGCCTAGGATATCGTCCTCTTAATATACGCAGGACATTAAATTGTTTCAAAGTGATTCCTTCTTTAGCAGCTCGCTGTTCGAGCGCGTTGCTTATACAGTTATAGGTGTAGAGAATATTCACCGTACAACGATGCCATTCATTGCTGAATTTATTTACTTTGATTTCGTCCTCAATCTTCATTCTGGTTGATAATTAATCGTTTTATAGCATAAAGATAGCTGTTTTTTAGTAAATACATAACTATGACATTAGAATCATTCTAAATGGCGGAAATTCTGTATATTTGAGAAATTCAAAAAAAACAGGCAGATGCGTAATAGAACTAGCTTAGATAAGCTAAAAAAAGGGGAAAAGGCGGTAATTATTGATTTTGAATCACACGATATTCCAGCTAAATTTTTCGAATTGGGCTTTATACCCGGTACTGAGGTCGAGGTAAAACATATTGCTCCGCTAGATGGGCCAATATGCCTAAATATCCGTGCGAATAACGCCCTTATTGCTATCCGCAAATCAGAAGCTAAAGTCATCCTTATTGATCAGAAATAATGAATAACCCGATTATTGCACTTTTGGGGAATCCAAATGTGGGTAAAACATCTCTATTTAACCGGATTACAAAATTAAATCAGAAAGTAGGAAATTATCCTGGAATTACGGTCGAGAAACGTGAGGGGCAAGTAAAAGCCAACAGTAAAACGTATCGTATCATTGATTTACCCGGAACCTATACTTTGTTTCCAAGTTCGATGGACGAAGAGGTTGTTTTCAACACTTTAGTCAATAAAGATAGTAGTTTCAGACCAAACCTTGTCGTTGTCGTTGCCGAACCCACCAATCTAAAACGGTCGATCATCCTTTATCAGCAAGCTCGCGAGCTTGGCCTACCGGCTATCTTTGTCATCAATATGATCGACGAAGCCAGGGAAAAAGGTATTACCATAGATGTTCAAAAACTTGAGCATTTGTTAAATACCAAGGTCTACCAAACCAATGCACGTACAGGGCAAGGTGTAGATCAGTTAATCAAAAACTTTGATGCTATTCCACCAATGTATATCAGTACGTTTAGCCTACCAAAGGAAGCGGATGCTGCATTGGAAGAAACGAAACGTCTCTTCCCGTTAGAGACTGAATACCATACCTGGCAATATTTAGCTAAGGGCGAAGTATCGTTTTTGTCGAAGGAAAAGAATCAGGCTATTCAGCAAATCCGCGAGAAATATCAATTAAGGGCTGATAAACTACAGAAAGAGGAGGCCATATTACGCAGCAAATCATTAGATAATAGCCTTGGAGAAATCTATGTAAAAGATGAGGCTTCAAATAAGAATAAAACAAATGCGATTGATAGCATTCTGCTTCACCCGATTTTTGGTTATGTGATCTTTTTTGGAATCTTATTTCTTATTTTCCAAGCAATTTACACGTGGTCTGGACCTGCGATGGATTTTATAGACGGTCTTTTTGGCGATCTTGCGGCCTATACACAGTCGGCACTTCCTGCGGGACCATTGACAGACTTGTTGAGTAACGGTATTATTAAGGGAATCGGCGGGATCGTCATCTTCATTCCGCAGATCGTCATCTTGTATGTCTTTATTTCGATTATGGAAGAAACGGGCTATATGAGCCGTGTCGTTTTTCTGATGGACCGCTGGCTTCGTCCCTTCGGGTTGAGTGGAAAATCAGTCATTCCATTGATTTCCGGAGTTGCCTGCGCTGTTCCTGCAGTGATGTCTGCACGTAACATCGAAAATAGCAAAGAGAGATTAGTGACTATTCTAGTGACACCTTTTATGACCTGTTCTGCACGTCTGCCTATTTATATTGTGCTGATCGGACTGGTGATACCAGATACGCGATTAGGTGGATTTCAAATTCAAGGGATTGTATTGTTTGTCATGTATCTCCTCGGGATATTTGCAGTCCTGCTATCTGCTATTATCCTTACCAAAGTGATTAAATCGAAGCACAAATCATTTCTCATCTTTGAACTTCCCACTTATAAGACTCCGGATTGGAAAAACGTTGCCTTAAATGTATGGGAAAAAGCGTCCAGTTTTGTCTTTGGTGCTGGTAAAATCATTTTGGCGATTTCCATTATACTATGGGCATTGGGCAGCTTTGGACCGAATGACAAATTTAGCCGGGCAGAAGAATATGTAACAAAGAATAACCCGAATTTACCCGAAGCAGATTTAGAACATGAAGTTTCATCTTATCGACTGGAGCACTCTTTCCTGGGCTATCTTGGCATGGCTATTGAACCTGTAGTTGAACCATTGGGGTACGATTGGAAGATGGGCATCGGTCTAATTTCTTCTTTTGCTGCACGTGAAGTATTTGTTGGCACAATGGCTACGGTATATAGTCTCGGAGATGAAGTGGATATCGAAGATGAAGCGTCTAAAACAACGGTATTAGGCAAAATGAAAAGTGAAATTAACCGAAATACCGGTTTACCCGCTTACAATTTGGCGTCAGGTGTATCCTTACTATTGTTTTACGCATTCGCTATGCAATGTATGAGTACGATCGCGGCGGTAAAAAGGGAAACAGGATCTTGGAAATGGACTTTAATACAACTTGGTTTTATGACGGGCGTAGCCTACCTCAGTGCATTAATCGCTTATCAACTTTTAAAATAAAAGAGCTATGGATAATGTAACCGTACAATATATCATCGTGGGAATTCTCGTTTTGGCGGCTATATGGTATGTCGTTAAAAATGTCCGAAAATCATTAAAGGGCAAGTCGAGCTGTTCCAAAGGTTGCGGATGTGACTGCAGTGCTGAAAAAGCTTCAAAAGCAAATTAATTTGTCCTTTTAAGTAGCATTTGCAAATAAGATTTCGTTATTAGTTAGAGTGGCCAAAAATCACACTAGCTACTATAAAGTAAAGCGCCGTTTTTTTTAAGAAAATTACGGCGCTTGCTGTTTCTTAGCAATAATGTGCACAAATACCTAAGTGTTTTATTAACTTTATGCGCTTAGGACAAAATATGGGCTGAGGAGCCAAGTTATTCAAACGCAATTTCGCTCGACAGTATTCATTTTGGACAACCTGATTCTGGCTGAACGCTACCGCTATGGTTGGAGGCTTTCCGAACCAAGAACCAGATCAAAACAGATTAGTTACCGTATTAACCATTCATATGGAGAAACAGAACAATAAGGAAGAGTTAAAGAGAGGTCTTCAAAATAGACACATTCAATTGATTGCCCTCGGCGGTGCAATCGGAACTGGCTTATTTTTAGGCATTGGAAAAGCAGCTACATTGGCCGGACCCGCCGTTATCCTTGGTTATGCATTTGCTGGGATTATTGCTTTTTTTATAATGCGACAATTGGGCGAGATGGTGGTCGAGGAACCTGTTTCAGGAAGCTTTAGCTACTTCGCCAATAAATACTGGGGCTCTTTTGCCGGTTATGCTTCGGGCTGGAACTATTGGGTCCTTTATATTTTGGTAAGCATGGCCGAACTGACCGCAATAGGTGTTTATGTACAGTTTTGGTGGCCCGAAATACCGTTATGGGCATCAAGCCTATTTTTCTTCTTTGCGATCAACGCCCTGAATCTGGCTTCCGTAAAAATATATGGGGAGACGGAATTTTGGTTTTCCATTATTAAAGTAGTCGCCATTATTGCAATGATTGTTTTTGGTGTTTACCTGCTTCTAAGCGGTACGGGAGGTGAGCAGGCAAGCTTCAGCAACCTGACTTCACATGGCGGTTTCTTCCCCAAAGGCTGGTTTAGCGAAACAACGGACGGCAATTTTGAAGGACTCCTTTCTGCCATGGCCTTGATTATGTTTTCTTTTGGCGGACTGGAATTGGTTGGTATCACCGCCGCTGAAGCCGAAAATCCGGAAAAAAATATCCCGAAAGCAACCAACCAAGTGATCTATCGGATTCTGATCTTTTATGTCGGCGCTTTGATCATTCTTTTCTCTTTGACGCCATGGACAAACATCACCGCCGATACAAGTCCCTTTGTACTGGTGTTTGACAAACTCAATGGATTCGAATTTGCCCTCTTTGGAAAGACTTTTTATTTCACTAAAATTATCGCAAATGCGTTAAATCTTATTGTCCTTACAGCAGCATTGTCTGTCTATAACAGTAGTGTGTATAGCAACAGTAGAATGTTGTATGGATTGGCAGAACAGGGTAATGCTCCTCGTTTTCTATCAAAACTCAACAAAAACCATGCTCCTATCAATGCGATTTTGGTTTCGGCATTGTTTGCAGCGGTCTGTGTATTTGTCAACTATGTCGCACCAAAAAATGCCTTGGAGATTTTGATGTCACTGGTGGTGTCTTCACTGATTATCAACTGGGTCATGATTTCGATTACACATTTGTACTTTAGAAAAAATAAACTCGACGCGCATTTACGAACCAAATTCCCATCTTTTCTATATCCATTGAGTAATTACATCTGTTTAATCTTTTTAATTGCAGTGCTCGGCATTATGTGGCTAACGGGGATGAAACTACCGGTAGAACTGATTCCTGCTTGGCTTATATTACTTTATGTGAGTTATGTATTAATCAAAAGAAAGAGATCTTAGTTCACTGAACTTCGATCTTATCAATAAAAAAAGCCTGATTCATTGCATGAATCAGGCTTTTTTTTGCTAAAATTTAATGTAGATATTCCTTCTCGAGAATAGCAAATTCATAATTGCCGCTCCAACCATCTAAAACAATCCCAGCTGCGCGCCTGCATCTGGTAAGCGAAAAAGATCCCTTCTTAAGGATGGAAGCGTCCCATTATTCATATATTTCTTGACGGAAAGCTTGAATAAATGCTGTAAGCTTTCGGCCATATGGCCATCCCCTTTTATCCTCCGTCCAAAATCGGTATCATTAATTTTTCCACCATGACAGGCTTCAATCCAATGTAATACCTTTTCAGCTCGGTCAGGATAGTTCTGATAGAGCCAGTCCTTAAAGATACCGCCGATCTGTCCATTGAGCCTCACGATGGTATAAGAGGCTGTTATTGCCCCCGCATCTGCTCCCGCACGAATCAAATCTGAAATCTCATCACTATTGATCCCCGGAACGATGGGCGCCATCATTAGCATGACGGGTACACCTATCCCTGTCAATCCCTCGATCAGTTTCAACCGGGCCGATGCCGTAGCCGTACGTGGTTCCATTTTCTGGCGTACCTCCTCCCGCAACGAATTGATGGTCACGGCAACGGAAACCAGATTTAGTGCCGCAAGTTCGCGCAAGAGATCAAAATCCCGTCGCATCAGTACATTTTTACTGATGATAGAAACAGGATGCTGGTATTTAACCATCAATTCTAAGATCGATCGAGTGATGCCCAATTTTCGTTCGATAGGTTGATAACAATCTGTATTCCCAGAAAGCATAATCAAATCAGGCTGATAGCTCGCTTTCCTGAATTCCTGTTCGAGCAGCTGCGCCGCATTATGCTTTACCAAGATCTTCCGTTCAAAATCCAGTCCTGCACTGAACCCCCAATACTCGTGTGAATTGCGCGCGTAGCAATAAATACAGCCATGCTCACAGCCCTGATAAGGATTAATAGACCTTTCGAAACGCAGGTCAGGACTATTGGATTTGGATATAATCGATTTCGGATGTGTCGAAATAAACTGCGTTTTTGCAGTACCCAAAAATTCCTCATCCAGCCCCTCGACATGCTCCTGCACATATTGGTTCACAAAAAACTTGTTATTGGGATTAATCTGTGCCCCTCTACCCTTGAAATATTCCGACGAATTCATAGGTTAAAATTACTAATTATTTTAGTAAAAACAAAACAGGTAATAATTATATTAACTTTTAACCTTAAGGTGTAAAGCTAAAAATTGCTATTAAATAGGTCGATCAAACTCGTCTACTCTATAGTAAATTTAAATGGATAGTATATAGAATGAATAAAAAATCCCTATACTGTATCTACAGCATAGGGATTAAAACTCTTCTTCTGAATCTCGTACGGATGCCTGTTATTTCATTAAGAAACCACCACCGAGTAGATCATTCCCTTCATAGAAAACGGCAGATTGCCCTGGAGCAATACCTTTTACATTATGCACAAAGTCGATACGGACTTTATCATCTTCTTGCGAAATGGTCGACAAAGCACCTGAATCTTTATAACGCACTTTTGAGATAGCTTCCATCGGTTGATCCAGTCCTGCATATTTGACAAAGTTTACATTACGAACGTAAGCGTGTGACTTTTCAAGTTCATGTTCTTCACCCAAGACCACCGTATTACTTTCCGGAAGGATCTCAATCACAAACATGGGTTTACCCAAAGCAATACCTAAGCCTTTACGTTGACCGATGGTGAAATAAGGGTAACCAATATGTTTGCCGACTACAGTACCATCAGAAAGAATAAAATTACCAGGACCGATCTGTTGATCCAAGGTAGGTACTTTGTGTCTCAGAAACGCACGGTAATCGTTGTCGGGAACGAAACAGATTTCATAACTCTCTGACTTATTGGCCAGTTCCTTTTGTCCCATATCTAAGGCCATTTGGCGAATCTCTTTTTTCGTGAAAGATCCTAAAGGGAACTGCGTCCGCGCAAGGTTTTCTTGTGAAACGCCCCATAAAACGTAGGATTGATCTTTATTCTCATCCTTACCTTTGGAGATCACATAGCGGCCATTGTCGTGCATGCGAATATTTGCGTAGTGTCCTGTAGCGATAAATTCACAGTCCAATTTGTCGGCACGTTTCATTAAAGCCTCCCACTTGATATGGGTATTACACAATACACATGGGTTCGGCGTGCGACCAGCAATATATTCTTCAACAAAATTATCAATTACAAAGTCCCCAAACTCATCGCGTATATCCAATATATAATGCGGGAAACCATAGTTTACGGCTAATGTACGAGCGTCATTGATACTATCAAGGCTACAACATCCGGTCTCTTTAGACGAACCACCTGCGGATGCATAATCCCACGTCTTCATCGTGATACCGATAACCTCATATCCTTGTTCGTGGAGCATAACAGAAGCAACGGAGCTATCTACCCCCCCACTCATTGCAACTAAAACTCTTCCTCTTTTACTCATCTCTATTTATTGAAGTGCAAAGATACAGCTTATTCCTTTTTCTGTATGTTAGTTTCTTGTAATTTTATCTCAATCAAAATCAACATGTTCGAAAAAAGTACGAAAATAATCTGCATAAAAGTTTTAGAATTCAAATTATCAGACTATATTTGCATCGCAATAGGGGAACAAACCCATAGCAAAAAGCGGTGCCATAGCTCAGCTGGTAGAGCAAAGGACTGAAAATCCTTGTGTCCCTGGTTCGAACCCAGGTGGCACCACGCTTCAATCTGATGATCACAGATTTAAATAAAAGGTCAACTGGTGCCATAGCTCAGCTGGTAGAGCAAAGGACTGAAAATCCTTGTGTCCCTGGTTCGAACCCAGGTGGCACCACAAAAAAAGCCTGTTCAAATGAACAGGCTTTTTTTGTTTTAATAATACACTACTGCATAAATTTTGGAAATTGAACGAAAGTCTCACTTATGCTAAAGTCCAATTTCCAACATCCAATCGCTGTTTACTACGATTCAGCGATAATCGAACGGTCTAGATGCACATATCCACCATCGACATGAATCAACTGTCCTGTTGTATGGCTTGACTTATCGGAAAGCAGAAAGACTGTTGTATCGGCAATTTCCGCAGCTGTTGTCATCCGATGCCCTAACGGAATGCGATCCGTTATTTTTTTCAATGTCTCTTCTGGATTTGCTAAAGTTTGGATCCAGGTATCGTATTGGGGTGTTGCGCATTCTGCTACGATAATAGCATTTACACGAATCGAATAAGGCAACAATTCTACGGCCCATTCCCGTGTAAGCGCATTACGTCCGCCATTAGATGCCGCATAAGCTGAGGTATTCCCCTGCCCTGTTTCGCCAGTTTTGGAAGAAATATTCACGATACTGCCTTTCGATGCTTTCAATGCATCCAAAGCATGATGGGCCATTAGGTAATAGTGAATTAAGTTTTTGTGTAGAGAAGCAACAAATTTCTCGTAATTTCCAGAAGCTAGTCCAACACCGTCATTCTGTCCGGCATTGTTCACCAAACCATCAATGCGACCGTATACTTCCAATGTCTTTTGGACCGCTCTTTCACAATCTTCGGGCCTAGACAACTCTGCTTCAATACAGAGTGCCTCAATACCAAACTGTTGGATTTCTGCCTTTACTTTTTCATTATCGGCCTGTTTACGGCCAACAATGACCGGAATAGCCTGTTCTTTAGCCAAAGCATGGACTACTGCGCGTCCGATGCCTTTTGCTCCACCGGTAACAATAATAACTTTATCTTTTAAATGAAGATCCATAATACTTTTATTGAATGGTTTGTTTCATTGATTGTGGTTAACAACAATGAACATGTTTCACTGGTTATTGATTAATTTATATTAAAGTCATTATGCCTATTATCTAGCTTCATGACCAACAAAAGCTTCAACATGCTATTTTTTGTTTTCATAACATGCTGAAGCTTTTCTTTTTTAAAGATTATACACCCGTATAGCGTTCTCTGCCCAAAAGGCATTCTTTTCTGCAGTTGTAAATTGCCCTAATTTATTTTCGACGATGGCAATACTCTCTTCGTAAGATGCCGCTAGGAGGCATACCGGCCAATCTGACCCGTACATGATACGTTTCTTCCCAAAACATAAAAATATGTGTTCCACATATTGTTTGAAATCATCCAGCTTCCACCCCTCCCAATCGGCCTCTGTAGCTAGTCCCGAAACTTTGCATACCACATTCGGAAAAGCGGCAAGTGCATCAATAAATACTGCCCACTCATCAAATTCCTTTGATTTGATGGGAGGCTTTGCAATATGATCCAACACAAACTGAAGTTCTGGATTTTGTCTTACACAAGCCAGCGTTGACGCGTAATGACGTGGGCGAATAAGCAGATCATATGTGTAACCGTAGTCCGCCAAAGCTTTCAGCCCATTTAAAACTGCCGGACGAATGAGAAAATCGGGATCCGCTTCCCCTTCAACAACATGACGAAATCCTTTGATGATTGCAGTCGACTGATACGCGTCCAATTGTTGGCGGATATCTTGAGCCTGAAGATCTATCCAGCCCACAACCCCTTTTATAAAAGAGTACTCGTGTGCCAATTGAACCAAATAAGCGGTTTCCTCGTCAGATTCTTGCGCCTGAACAGCAATACTTCCTCCAAATCCATTCCGCTCCAGCAAGAACTGAATATCTAAAGGGGTAAAATCACGTTTTATAACTTGCATTTCTTCTGTAATCCAACTATATCTAATTGGATCGAATTTCCAGAAATGCTGATGGGTATCTATACGCATAATGAAAAGAAAACTTGTGAGCAATTAGTTTTTTGAATAGGCGACAACAGTCTGACGGGATTCACCAAGACCATCGGCTCCTAATTCGATCACATCGCCAGGCTTCAAATAAATAGGGGGATTAAACCCTAAACCTACTCCCGCAGGTGTGCCGGTTGATATAACGTCGCCAGGCAACAGGGTCATAAATTTAGACACATACGATACAACATGTGCTACCGAAAAGATCAGATCCTTCGTATTTCCATCTTGATAGGTTTTTCCGTTTACCTTTAACCATAGACGTACGTTGTTGATATCTTTGATCTCCTCTTTTGTCGCCATAAAAGGTCCCATAGGTGCAAAAGTATCACATCCTTTTCCTTTATCCCATGTACCACCGCGTTCCAGCTGATATTCACGCTCAGAAACATCGTTGTGCAATACATAACCGGCTACATAGTCCAACGCTTCACCTTCTTCTACATACGATGCTTTCTTACCTATGACAATACAAAATTCGACTTCCCAATCGGTCTTTAATGAGTCTTTTGGAATCATTACGTCGTCATATGGACCAATCAACGATGTGGTCGATTTCATGAAGATGATTGGTTCGGCCGGAATAGGAGCATTTGTTTCCTTGGCATGATCTAAATAATTTAATCCAATACAAACAATTTTGGATGGGCGGGCAAATGGTGCTCCTATACGTTCGCTCTGGGGAACTTCAATTAACTTACCATCATTTGCTTTTACAAATTCTTCTAAACGGGCTATACCATTCTCTGCAAAGAATTGTTCATCATAGTCACCACCAAATGCGCTTACATCGTAATTTACGCCATCGATCTGAACACCGATATTCTCTTTGCCTTGAGCTCCAAAACGTATTAATTTCATGTTTATAGTATTGAGATAATAGATATTTATTTTTAGCTTATTAATTATTCAATTTAATAAAACCACCATCAATCGGGTAGTCATTTCCGGTAATAAAGGCTGCATCATCACTGCACAAGAAAAGGGCTAATTTCGCAATTTCTTCCGGTTGTGCCATACGGCCTATTGGCTGGCTTGCCGATAACTTTTCAAACATCTCGTCCTCTTTGCCTGGATAATTTTTTGCAATAAATCCATCCACAAACGGTGTATGTACACGCGCTGGCGAAATACTATTGCAACGAATCCCATAGGCCATGTAATCTCGAGCAACAGACATCGACATCGCATGGATAGCGCCCTTGCTCATCGAATACGCGAAACGGTCGGTGATACCCACCCATGCAGCAATTGAAGCGAGATTAAGGATTGCTCCTGAACCTTGCGCTTTCATCAAAGGCACCACAGCAGACAATGCATTATAAGCGCCTTTGACATTCACGTTAAAAACACGGTCAAAATCTTCTGATTGACAATTTTCTAAATTACCAACATGAGCAATGCCAGCATTATTTACTAAAATATCAATTTTTCCGATATTTTGTGCTATAGAAGTAATTTCTTGCTGATCAGTCACATTGCACCGATGAAGCACAGCTTGTCCTCCCGAAGCCAAGATCTCGGTAACTACAGCCTTGCCCCCGTCTTCATTTAAATCCAAAATATGAACTTTTGCTCCTTCTGCAGCAAATTGCAAACTGATCGCACGGCCTATCCCACTACCACCCCCTGTGATAACAGCTACTTTTTGTTCTAATTTTCCCATTTTCTATTTACTTATTAGCGTCAACCCCAAATTTCCTTAATCTGTCGATGCAGCAAATTTCTCGCGTTGACTTTTCTTTTTATGACTATTCAATCGTTTTACTTTCCAATAAAGGCATGTACTTTTTCACCTGACTTTTTCATTTATCGGCAAGTACTTCCTTTACCGATTTTTCCCAACATCAGGTGCTTCCGCGCAAGCCCTGTGGTATTTTATCGCTACAAAGAAACACCTCGACGCCAAGGGATGAAATCATCTTGCCCCAACAACACGGCCTTTGGCTGTATTCTGCCAGAAGCAACTTCAATCACATAATCCAAAATGCGGTGTGCGGCTTCCTCAATAGTTTCTGTTCCTTCGATGATCGTACCACAGTTTAGATCCAGTATATCCGGCATTTTCTCAAAAGTCTTAGTATTGGTCGAAAGCTTTACTACTGGAGCGATTGGGTTTCCTGTCGGTGTACCCAGCCCTGTTGTAAACAGGACAATATTGGCGCCAGCTGCCACCTCTGCAGTGGTACTTTCTACATCATTACCAGGAGTACATAATAGGTTTAATCCCGGGCGGTTAGCGAGTTCAGGATAATCGACCACCGCCATAACAGGTGATGTTCCTCCTTTTTTTGCAGCTCCGGCAGACTTAATGGCATCAGTTATCAAACCGTCACGGATATTGCCTGGCGAAGGATTCATATAGAAACCTGAGCCGTCCGCTTCGGCTTTTGCATTATATATACGCATCAACGACATAAAACGATCTGCTGTAGGCTCATCGATACAACGATCACTCAACTCTTGTTCTACACCACATAACTCTGGAAATTCCGCCAAAATCACAGAACCGCCTAAAGTCACCAAAATATCCGACACAAAACCTAGTGCTGGATTGGCAGAGATGCCCGAAAAGCCATCTGAGCCGCCGCATTCCAAGCCGATACACAATTTGTCCAGCGGAGCAGGTCTGCGTTCATTTTGATCGGCTTGCATCATCCCTGCAAAAGTTGCTTTGATCGCCTTTTGCATAAGTTCCCTTTCGGTTCCCTCTTTCTGCTGCTCGAAAATATATAAAGGCCGATCGAAACCAGGACTTCGTTTTTCGATCTCCGCCTTCAAAATTGACGCCTGCGCATGCTGACATCCTAAACTCAACACGGTTGCCCCTGCCACATTTGGATGCGTGATATAGCCAGCCAAAAGGCCACATAGCGCATCCGAATCCATACGCGTTCCACCGCATCCCATCTCGTGATTTAAAAACTTGATTCCGTCAACATTTTTGAACAGACGGTCGTGCTCTCCCCCACTCGAATTCGCCAGTAGCTCGTGGTTAAGAATGTCGTTAATATCCACACCAGACTTATAGCGCTCAATCAAATCCTCTACCTCGGAAACATAATTATTTGCTTTTACTTTATAGCCGAGTTTCTCCTCAAAAGCAGTTTTTAAAGTCATTACATTCCTGTTTTCACAGAACACTAACGGAATAACCAACCAGTAATTTGCCGTCCCCACAGTACCATTGGAACGGTAAAAACCATTAAAAGTTTTATCCTTAAAGGCCGAAACATCAGGTTTTGTCCAAGAAGTCTTCCGGTTACCCATTCTAAAATCTTCCGAAGCATGACGCAAGTTTTCAGTGGTAATAAGTTCACCTGCAGTTAAAGGGGTATTCAATTTTCCAACTAACACTCCGTACATCAATACTTCAGCATCTTGCTCCATGGGCTGGATGGTAAATTTATGTTTGGCAGCAACAGCTTGCTTTAATGGAAATTCTTTACCATTAAAAACAATCGTTGTTCCCTCGTCCAAGTCTTGTAAAGCGACGAGGACATTATCCATTGGATGGATCTGTAAATAGCGCTGTATAGCCATCATTATACTAATTCAAAAATTTTAGTCATCATTACCCATTTCTCCCCTGGCTTTGTCCCCGGAATTGCAGCCTGATATTTCCACATCAGCTGCTCCCATTCCTGCACCTTTTCATTGGCTTCATCCATAGCTGCTTTTCGCTCAAATGAAAAATCGTCGCCCACTTCCATATTCATAAACAATCTATTTTCAAAACGATAGATTTCCATCTGCAGAACGCCGGCATCCAGAATAGAACGTTTTATTTCTGGCCATACCTCACGGTGATAATCCTCATACTCCCGGATCAATTGCGGATCATTCACGAGATCCAATGCCATAACATATCTTTTCATTTTAACTAATTTAATGTGATTTTAGACTTTCAGTTTCCACAATACTGACCCTTCTATTTTGAAAGGCAAACAACAGAACAACAATAAAACAAACCAAAGGCACAAAATAACCATATTGGAAATTTCCTGTTTTATCAGAGATAAAACCCAAAATTGGAGGTAACAAAGCACCGCCCACAATTGACATGACGATCAGACTGGAAGCCGACTTCGTATCTGCTCCGATCCCCTGTACACCAAACGCAAAAATCGTTGGGAACATAATTGACATAAAGAAAGCGATACCAATTAGCGCATATAAGGTTTGAATGCCTGATCCGAAGATGACGAATAGGGATAAAAGGATGGCGATAAAGGAATAAATAATCAGCAGTTTGGAAGCGGATACAAAACGCATAAAAAATGTACCTATAAATCGTCCTAGCATAAAAGCCAGTCCGGCAAATCCGGCGTAGTCAGCCCCCTCTTTACCCGATATGCCGGCAACTTCCGTAGCAAACAATACCAGAAAACTTAAAACACAAACCTGGGCTCCGACATAAAAGAACTGAGCCACCACTGCCCATCGAACATTTGTGTGACGAAAAGCATGAAAAAAACCTGCCTTACCTTCTTCTTCCGCATCTTTGATATCAGGCAATTTTGTAAAGAAAAACAAGGCTGCGATCAATAAAATCAATATACCCAATACCACATAAGGCAATTTTACAGAAGCTGTTTCGGACTGGATATAAGCCATTTTTGCCTGTTCAGCCAATTGTGCCAGTTCCTCCTGCGATTTAGGCTCATGAGATAAAATAAATTTCCCACCAAAGATCGGAGCCACAAAGGCTGCCAGACCGTTAAAGGACTGTGCAAAATTAAGTCGCTGCGCCGATGAAGCCGGATCCCCCAATATAGCAACGTAAGGATTGGCAGCGGTTTCCAGAATCGTAAGACCACAGGCCACAACAAATAAGGCTCCTAAAAAGAAAACATAACTGATCGTGTTGGCAGCAGGTACAAAAAGAAAACAGCCAATCGCAAAAAAGATCAATCCGATCAAAATGCCAGCTTTATAGCCGTATCGTTTCATAATAATACCTGCAGGAATGGCCATCACAAAATAAGCGATGAATACGGCAGAATCGACCAATGAAGCTTGAAAGTGCGTTAAACTAAACGCATTTCTCAAATGCGGAATTAAGATTGGATCTAGGTTATGAATAAATCCCCAAAAAAAGAATAAGGATGTCACCAAAATCAAGGCAAATGTGTAACTCTTTTTATTCGTCATATCTTTCAAATGGTTATAAGTAGTTATTTATGTAAAATAAGCTTAAAAATCCTAGACAACATTCAAGTATATTATCAAATTATTAAGCTATATTACCATAGCCAAACTCAAATTGGTAACTTTACAGCATATATTTCACAATTATGAAAGCACAGCTGCTTCATTTAAACAGTAACCCTGAGCATTCATTCAATGCCAGAAGAGACAATACCCCGCAATACCACAACCTTTGGCATTATCACGAAGAACTGGAATTGATTTATTTTGCTAAAGGCTCGGGTACTCAATTTATTGGCGATAGCGTTAGGCGTTTTGAATCGGGCGACATCACACTGGTGGGTTCAAATTTACCTCATTACTGGCTGTTTGATGCCATTTATCTGCAGCAGGAAAAAGCAGAATGCGCAGATATCCGTGTACTTCATTTCAAAGAGAACTTCTGGGGAAATGATTTTATCAATTTACCTGAAAATAAAGCCATCAAAGAGCTTATTCGCGTATCCAAGAGAGGCATTTCATTAGCAGCGCATAGCCGATTAAAAACTATGCAATTAATTGATGCTATTTTGACGACAACCGGCACACCACGTATTATTCATTTACTGGAGATCTTAACGTGCATTTCGGCCGAAGAAAAACATGATTTATTGACCAGCGCCACTTTTACCATCCAACTGCAAGATCAGGATGCCAACCGTATGCAGGTTGCGATGCACTTTATAGGTGAAAATTACCGCGACCAAATACGGCTGCATGACCTTGCTTCGCTAACGGGTATGACACCAAATTCATTCTGTCGCTTTTTCAAGTCACAGACCGGAAAAACACTCTTTCAATTTCTGATCGAAATGCGCGTGAAGACAGCCTGCAATTTATTAATAGAAAACAAACAGACGGTGAAGCAAATCTGTTTTGAAGCCGGTTTTCAAAACTTCTCCAGCTTTCACAAGTACTTCAAAACCGTAACCGGCACTACTCCCCTCAACTTTCAGCGATCAAAAGCTTAAGACGATCTTACCCAATAAGCTTGAGTCTTCCATCAGCCTATGAGCCTCAGGGGCCATAGCAAAAGGAAGCACTTGGTATATAGAGGGTTTAAAATGTCCAGCACTGAGCTTGGGCCATACCTGAGACCAGATCTCGTCACGTAGTATTTGCTTAAATTCGCGGTCTCGCGAACGCAGTGTACTTCCGGTTAAAAGGATGCGTTTTTGCATCAATTGCAGCAAATTCAATTCAACTTTTGCGTTTTCCATCGCGTTAATATACACCAGTCGGCCATCGGGGTTCAAGAGACGGATATTTTTCTCAAAATATGAGCCACCAATGCTGTCTAAAATAACATCCACGCCCAGCCCCTCGAGCAGCTGCTCGAAATCTTCTGTTTTATAATTTATAGTTTTGACGGCTCCCAATGATGCGCAAAAACTGGCTTTCTCGGGTGAGCTGACTGTCGTATATACTTCCGCACCAAACAAGGACGCGAGCTGAATTGCTGTACTACCAATCCCACCAGCACCACCATGTACCAAAAAGTGCTCACCTGTCTGCAATTTCCCCCGTCGGAAAACATCGTCCCATACCGTAAAAACGGTTTCTGGAAGTGAGGCTGCCTCGGCAAAGTCCAGATGATCTGGAATAGGCAAACAATGCCCTTGATAGACTTTGGCATAGGTGGCATAGCCTCCGCCCGCTACGAGTGCACAGACGCGATCGCCGATATTCCAGTCGGTGACATCCTTTCCTTTCTCAACGACAATACCAGCAATCTCCAAGCCAGGTATCCGAGGATTTACTCCGGCTGGCGCAGGATAACTCCCTTTACGTTGGAACACATCAGGTCTATTGACTCCTGCCGCTTTTACTTCCACTAAAACTTCGTATTGTCCGGGCTGCGGCATTTCCTCATCGCTAACTTGCAAAACTTCCGGCCCACCGGGTGCAGTAATAATAACAGCTTTCATCATGATTTTTTAGGGTATTTTTGTAATCTTATATTAAGGGAAAGCATAAAATAACGCGCCAGTCGATTATTACGGACATCCAAAATGTCATTTCCTAAGACGACACGCGAAATCCCGGTATTCTGGTTCATTAAATCGAATCCCTGAAAACGCAGCATACCGAGGTTATTCCGTCCAAAAGTATATTCCATATACGCATTGATTATCGTCGGGCTAATATTGTTCCACGAGCTTGAATATCCTGCGTTAAACTTTTGAGAAAGCTCAAGTCCCATCGTAAAATGTGTACCCAAATATGCTTTAGATCCCAGTCCAACAATACCCGAATGCACGGTGATATTATCTTGCACAGGCCAATCAAATGTCGCCCTGTTCAAGGAATAGTTACCATTTAATTCGGCTTCGAAGATATCACTCCAGGTATAGCGAAACTGAATCGCTTGAGTAAACAAGAAGTGTCCACCAAAGCTCTTCTTATCGTTTACATACGAGATATTGTTATAATAATCGGCATTTCCGTTCAAGCTCATCTGCAGGTTATCGGACAACAACGAGGCTGTAAACAGGTAATAACTCTTAACATCATAATATCCTTCTGTGTTGCGATAGGTCGTTTTTTGTATGGTCGAATTGGGATCAATTGTACGGTTGGCAACAATCTTATCATTCACCAGATTAAGAGCAAGACTAGCTTCTAAGTACTGACCACTGCGTGTAATTGATTTCCGGTATTTTGAAACAAAACTATGTGCAAATTCCGATTTTAGATCTTTATTTCCGACCACAATATTTTGTGTGTTGGTATTGTCCACCACAGGTTGTATTTGATAGAAACTAGGTTGATTATTACGCCCATAATAATCCATCGAAAGGTCCTCCTCTTTGCTGAATTTCCATTTCAGTCCGGCAGAAGGTACAAGGTTCACATTGGAATAGGAGGTTTTTATCAGCTTGTCTGTTGAACTTCCTGTCAGTTCCGAAGGCTGAACCGCAAAGCCGAAACTCACTTTCACTTTGTCACTCAGATCTTGCCGATAAACCATACCGACTTTATTGCTTGCAAAAGCATAGTCGTACTTCAAACTCAGCGAATCCACCAAGAGAGGTCCATTGTCAAAGTTGTTGTCAAAAGTGGAACGTCTAGCATCAATCTTGGTATAGTCAAAATCGTAATTGATTTCCAAAGTCCCTCCTAAATCAACGGGTTCGACCAGGGACAGGCGACTTTGGATATTTTTATTTTCACTGCTGGAACGGACGCCTTGATTGAGATACGTCTCCGTTATTCTGGGCAAATTTGAGCTACTATCGATTGCTTTATTAAAGTCGCGGACTTCCTCGTCTTTATCCAACGAATTAAAGTCAGTATGCAACGTATAAAGCACTTTCCGCCCCGGTTTGGTAAAACTTCTGACATAAAAAAGATCTAAAGCTGCCGCCGGACTTTCCGTGCTACTGCCCGCATCATAGTTACCCGTACTACTCAATAAATTATTTTGTATCCTCCTATCTTTCAACGAATTGCTTGTAGCATTGGTATAAGATAATTTGGGCGATATTTTAAGCTGATCTTTTGGAGACAGCTTGATATCAAAGTCCCAGTCCATTTTGTGTGTACGATCAATCGATTTTATGCTGTAGTTTTCAGAATTGCTGATCAAATTATTCCCCCCTTTCCCATATCCGTATATGGACTGCAACAAAGAATTTCCCTGGATGTAATTATTCCGCTGCGTAAAAGAATATTTACCACTGGCGGTCACATTTTTAGAAAGCGGACTGGAAAAACTGCCTCCTACGGATCCGATTTTATTCAGTCCATCTGTAGGGTCTGCAAAGTCGGCAAGTTCGCCCATTTCCCGCTCCCGCTCTCCACCATTGGGGGAACCAAAAGAAAAGAGGTTTGTGTTGGTATTGTTTACTGATGTGATAATAGAATATTCTCTTCCATCATTAAAGCGGTTCAGCCCAGCACTACCCAGATAACGATCGGCCGAACCACCGCCCAATGTGGCCTGTCCAAAAGTAATTTTCTTCTTATCATCTTTGAGGACGATATTGAGGATCTTTTCAGATTCAGCACTTTTAATTCCTTTTGCTGTAGCCTCATCCCCATAGAAATCGATCACCTGAACACTTTTTACAAAATCTGCGGGTAGATTGCGTGTTGCTGTGAGCACATCGCCGCCAAAGAATTTTTTTCCATCGACCTTAACGGAGGATATAGGTTTGCCAAAGGCATAGACAGAACCATCCCTTGAAACCTGAACATTTGGCAACGCTTTGAGAGCCTCCTCCAACAGCGCGCGGTGATCGAATTGGAAGGCATCCAGATTAAATTGAACGGTATCCTGCTTATAGACGATAGGTTTATATTTCAGTACAACAACCTCTTTCAGCAGGGATACATGGGGGAACATCGTTAATTTTCCGACATCCAATGTCGCTGTTGTACTATTGTACAAGGGATAGCTACGTTCCAATATACTTAGGCCCAGCTGACTACAACTGATACGAATATCATTACCTTGCACACGGCTGAAATGAAAATAACCTGTATTGGACGTTGATGAGAACAAGGTATCGCGAGAGCTTGTCAGATGGACACTCACACCGTTTAACGGTTTTCCTGCTGTATCTACAACAATACCATACACCTCTTTTTTTGACACCTGCCCTAAGGCGCTTTTAGGTAAAAAAAACAAGTTCGTTATAGCTAAAAAAAGTACTAACCGGATAATATTCCCGTCCCTTAGTTCCATCAAACAGACTTTGCGATAATACAATTCAATATAAGAATTCTTAAGCTATTAACGTAAAAAGTTGTGATTTTGTATATAAAAAAACGAGCTGTCGGATAAACAGCTCGCTTTTTTATACCTATTTTTAAAAATTACTATTCACCTGGAAAACTAACTTTAAGAAGGTGTTTGTCAATTTCCCAACGGCCAGTACCTTCTTCACCGATTACATCGAATAATTCAAGAATGCGTCTTGCTACATACTCTTCTTCCACCTGCTCTGCCAAGAACCATTGAACAAAATTAAAAGTAACATAATCTTTTTCTTTCGCACATCTATCAGCGATGTTATTGAATTGTTCAGTAACAAACATTTCCTGCTCCAGTGTTTGTTCAAACACGCCACGGAACGACTCAAAATCTTGAGGAATACCGATCACCTCCGGAGAAATTGCACGTCCACCACGATTGTTGATATAATTGAAAAGCTTCAACATGTGTTCACGCTCTTCGTTGGATTGCTTTGCAAAAAATTCTGAAGCGTTTTCCAAACCTTGATCATCACACCAAGATGACATAGCCAAATATAATGCAGAAGAGTGAGCTTCAACTTTAATTTGCGCATTCAATATATTTTCGATCTCTTCTTTCAAAGAAGATTTTAATTTCAATAAATCTTTCATATTTACCTTAAGTTTAAATTCTAAAACATGCACAGGTGAAACACATCCTCACCTGATTGTATCACAAAGATACAGCAGAACTTTAAAATTTGTATCAAGAATATGTAATACGAATTCAGTCTAAATTAGGCCAGGCGAGCACAACTTGTTTAGAATCAATACAATTACAAATACGGCTCATCAATACTTTCGATAAGCGATCAATTAAAACGATTGGAGACATTATTGTTGAAAATAGTCTATGGCAACAAAAGAGAAAGGACAGCAGTATGAACTGCTTGTTTAAAATAAAAATTGACTTAATACGATTCGTCTGATGTATTGACTACGCAAAAACTGCAAATGGCGAAACCTGAAGACACGTTCTGATTACGCTATTCAGCTCGATCATAAATTTAGCTCCGTCTAATAATTCACGTAACTGAAGCACATCTTCTACCGCTAAGATGAAGCATCTTTCCGTACGGAAGGGCATGATGATTTCGAAATCCGACGAACGGGTAGTGTCATGAAGCATATGTTCGACATCAATGGCATCTATACGTTTTTTGAACATTAAAAAATCAGATACCGAGAAAGAAGTAGTCTCCTTATTATATTCCAACCAGAAACAATTTTTGCGGCTACATTGATAGACTTTACCTGTTGTAGTTGAAAAAACTTCCTCCACCTGTGCTAACGGACAAACCAATTCTGACATTTTTATTTCGCTTATCATTTAAATCGATCAAAAATAAATATTATTTATAATCAATCCAAGTAAAACTGTAGATTATTTTGATTTAATATAAATAAGCCTTTTAATCCTTCATTATCCATAAAAAAAGAGGCCAGTTGATACTGACCTCTTACATGAATAACTTTATTTTATCGTTTTTAATCGTATTCTTCTTCCTCTTCTTCCTCCACTACAAGAACGTCATTACGACTATTAATTACGGTATTTTTTGTTTTTGTTTTATGCTTATTTATCTGTCTACGAAGAGATTCCACGGCAATATCTGTTGCCTCTTCAAAACTTTTTGCCTGCCCCTTTGCAAATAGCTGACTTCCTGGGATATTCAATTTAATTTCCGAAATTTTGTTTGCCTCATCATCGACATTTTCCAATCGCAGATAGCATTCGCCACCAATAATGGAATCCAAAAACTGCTCCAATTTTCCTGTTTTCTTTTTAATAAAATCGATTAGCTTTTGATCAGCAGTAAATCGAATAGATTGCACAGTAATGTTCATTTTTCCTCCTTTTTTTAAGCTTTTGGATGAGCTTGTTTATAAATTGACTTCAATCGTTCTGCTGAGTTATGCGTGTATACTTGTGTTGCCGCAAGTCCTGCATGCCCCAGCAGCTCTTTAATTGCATTTAAATCTGCCCCATTATCCAATAGGGCTGTTGCGAACGTATGCCTCAAAATATGAGGACTTCGCTTACCTTGTGTGGAAATCAGTGTCAACTGCCGATGTACGATATCGTAGATCAGCTTGGCGTATGCCGGCTTCCCCTCTTTAGTAACGATCAGTAAGCTATTATTAGTATCAACAAATTGTGTCGCTTTTTGTTGTAAATAGTTTTTCAATTCTTTCAATAAAAGATTATTGATCGGAACGAGGCGTTCTTTGTTCCTTTTACCTAATATAAGAATGTTTTTATTAAAAAAATCAATATCCTGTTCTTTAATTTTCAACAATTCCGCTAATCGGATGCCTGTACCAAACAATAATTCCATCACCATATAATCACGGCAGGATTCAAATCCATCCTGCTCCTGCTCCATCTGATCCAATAAGCGCACCAATTTTTCCTTTTCGACAACTACCGGTAATTTTTTAGGAGTTTTTAACGCTTTGATAAGTGTCATGGGATTTTTGGCAATACATTCCTCACGTTGCAAAAATTTAAAATATGTTCGCAATGCAGACATGCTTCGGTTTACGGAGCTGGCATTCTTTCCAGATTCCACCATTTGCGCAAAATAATGCCGCAAATCACGGTACACGATATCCTGCACCATCAGTCCTTCCCGACCCAAAAAAGAATGAAACAGATCCAGCTCATGCTTATAAGCGACAACTGTGTGTTCTGAATATCTTTTTTCAATTTGCAAAAACCGAATAAACTCCTTTTCCAACATTTTTCCCTTGCTATATGGCTTAAATTACAAACTTAAAAGCACAAAAAAAAGGGAAAAGCATTGCTTTTCCCTTTATATTTTGAAATTATCAACGAATCAACTAGTTAGCTAGATCTTGATTCAAAGATTGTTTGTAAATCGCTTTTTTCACTTGAATGCGACGAGTTACAGATCTCTTTTCGTAAGCTTGACGTGAACGCAACTCTCTTAAAACTCCAGTTTTTTCGAATTTCTTTTTGAAACGTTTCAATGCTCTATCTAAAGATTCTCCTTCTTTTACATTTACGATAATCATGCGTTATATATACCTCCTTTCGCCGCTTTTAAATTTAAAGTGGGACAAAGGTAAGCTATTATTTTTAAAAAGGGAAACAAAATTATTTTTTTATATCAATTTGAATTCTTCCAGTAAAATTTGCAGGGGTTTCTCTTTGGTACACAATGCCGTATGCCATCCCAACTGATTAGCTGTTGCCAAGTGCTGCGGACTATCATCGATGAACAAAGTTTCTGCAGGGTCCAATTGTTGTTCTGTCATAACCAACTCAAAAATCTCCGCATCAGGTTTACGCATTCCCACCAAATGAGAGTAATAGGTCTTTTCAAAAAAAACTTCATTGTCTGCAACGCCATATTTCTGCTGGATATCATTCATACAATAGGCATAGTGAATAGCATTGTTATTGCTTAATAAGAAGGTCCGATATCGGTCTTTCAACTGAAGTAAAATTTCATGATTACCTTGTGGCACACCAATCAGCAGGCTATTCCAGGCAGCGTCTATCTCGTCGTCCGCCAATGCCGAATTTTGGGTCAATTCTCTTATTCCATCCCGAAATTGAGCCGAATCAATTTTTCCTTTATCAAAATTATCAAAAAGTGCACTTTGACCATGATGTCCAAATACAGCATCTACATTCCCTATACCTAACTGAGTAAAAGCATCTTTCAATTTCACAAAGTCGATCATAAAGATCACATTCCCATAATCAAGAACAATATTTTTAATTTTTTCCATCGAATTATTTTGAAATATCGATACAAATATCGATAATTGCATCGTCAAAAGTGCACAACAGCTGTTTAAATTGACAAAATTACAGACCTGCTCCTATAGCTCAGTCGGTTAGAGTAGAAGACTCATAATCTTTTGGTCCCTGGTTCGAGCCCAGGTGGGAGCACAAAGCAAAAAAGCGGATTTTCTAGCTAGAAAATCCGCTTTTTTGCTTTATCACACCGACCGCCTTTTTGGTGCAACAGCTACGGCGTGATCATCTTTTTAACGTTCCAATCGCCCAGTACACGATCCAGCTTATATATATCCCGTTTTTTTTCCGGAAGCTGATGTGACCATTCCACACGCTTGGAAAGATTCAATGCCCCGGCTCCTTTCGATCCCAATTCGGCGTAAAACACGGTTTTATGCTTATCTGGAAACAAGCTATCCCCCTTCCATTCATTCCACCCTTCAGGAACAATATGAGCTCCCAAAGTACAATCTACCAACACCGTATTGGCGTAGGGACGCCATGGTCTGCCGAGAAATACTTTATCGACAGCTGCATCTGCAGCGACAAAATCACACTGCTCAAAGACATAACCGTACTTTTGCCCCTGAGGTGTAGCAGCAGCTGTGACATACGAATTTCGCAGGGATAGAATCCGGCATTGCTGAAAAAATGCAATGCCCGGCCCGAAAATAAAATCTGTTGTTCCGCTGATACTGCAATCGAAAAAATAGCTCCTTGCACCGCTTTTACCCAGATATAAAGTATCCTGAAAACCCAAAAGACGGCAGTTGACCAATGCTATCTGGTCACCTTCCAGATGAAGTGCCACCGCCTGCCCCACTGGACCAGCTGCATTTTCGATCGTTAAATCCTTGATGAGCACCCTACTCCCACGAACCAATAAGGTATAACTACTGAATGTCCCAAGCGTAAGATCCCCTCGCTCATCTGGACAGTCAACCTGCTTACCCGCATAATCATTAAAAACAATCTTGGTATGGATAGCATCCTCACCTATAAGCTCAATATTTTCGATATACGTTGGGATCACTATTTTTTCATGATAAATTCCTTTCCTGATCCAAATCCGAACGGCCTGTTCACCGCGAAAAGCACGAACTGAATTTATTGCAGCTTGTATACTTGTAAAATCACCCTTTCCCTGTTGATCTACTGTAATCAATTCGGGAGGAGCAGCCCGCCCCCCTAGCGCGGTGAACAGTATACCCAACAGTAGGCCGACAGGCAGCATCTTAAATACATTTATTTTTCTCTTCATGAGTGTGTTTTTAGCATAAACCCTATTGCTGAGCTTATTATATTATCATACAATTTTAACTACCCTAAACGGTCAATAAGACTAAAGTAGGATAGCAGCATCCTTATTTTTCTATTCTAAACCAGTCTACATCAGCATAACCACTATCATTGCTGTGCTTTTCTCTACTTGCATAGAGGCCTAATGCTGCACCAACCCACTTCCCTGGCTTAGCCTCAAATTGACCTCCAACGGGTATATAACTTTTGCCATCCAAACTATATGACCATTGACAGGAATTTCCATCTTTGACTACTACACGGATATACACAAAGTCATCCGGCAAAGAAGAAACGGACTGCACATTTTCCGCATGACCAGCATAGGCCCCTGAACAACGACCAGAGTAAAGTTGAAATTGACCTTTATCTTTACGTATAAAAAGCTGGGAATAATCTTCACCGACCACCACCAGTCCTGCTTTTTCACCAAGTTCCTTCTCATTGGGACGCAGTCGTATTTTTGCTGTCGCACTGAAATTTTCTGCAGGAAACTTTTGCGTCATAATATAAGGCGCCGACATTAGGTTTTTACTTCCTTGAGGCTCTTGTTGGCTATAGAGCCGGAGCTTACCCTCATGTGATGGCATAAGCCAAGTGCCATCCGGATTAGCCTGCCATTGCCACTGCAATCCTAAATGAGGAGACTCAAACTCGTCAGATTCCCGAGGATTGACCGGAGCAGAGACCTGCTTTCCGACGTTAGGTTTTCTATAGGTCGTCACGGGGGTACCTATGCCATTTCCATCGCTATCCTCGCCAATGATGGGCCAATTCTCTTTCCAGAACATCGGCTGAAGATGCACCACACGTCCTAGGGCTTCTTTATCCTGAAAGTGGAAAAACCAGTCCTCCCCAGAAGGAGTATCTACCCAAGCACCCTGATGCGGACCATTAACTGCCGAATTGTTCTGCGCCATAACCACCTTACGCTCATAGGGCCCATAAATATTTTTCGAACGCAAAACCAATTGCCAGCCCGTGGAAACCCCACCCGCTGGTGCAAACAAAAAATAGTATCCATTCCTCTTATATACTTTGGGTCCCTCAATTGTAGGGTCCAATTCATGCCCATCATAAACAATTATACCGCGATCCAATACACGAGTTCCGTCAGCGCTCATCGTTGCTATTGCCAGAACACTTTTCAAGCCTGCACGGCTCCCCGCATAGGCATAAGCTAAATAAGCACGACCATCTTCATCCCAAAACGGGCAGGGATCGATCAATCCCTTTCCTGGGAAAACCAACGTTGGTGCTGACCATGTCCCCCGGATATCCTTTGTTTTTATTTGATAAATTCCAAAATCCGGATCGGGATAATAGATATAAAACTCGCCATTGTGGTATCGAATTGAAGGTGCCCATACTCCTCCGCCATGTTGCACGCTACGGAATACTGCTTCGGGCACTAGCCGCTGCAGCGCATGACCTACAATCGTCCAGTTGATCATATCTCTGGAATGTAGAATGGGAAGGCCTGGACTGTGATGAAAACTGGAGGCAACCATATAATAATCTTCCCCTACACGGATCGCGTCCGGATCGGAATAATCGGCATGGATAATAGGATTTTTAAATTTTCCATTTCCAAGATCCGGACGCCACACCTCAGAAGTGTAATTCTGTCCGAATGCTAATAAATAGCTAGTCAAGGTCATATAGGCGATCAGGCAACTCGTTCCAATCGTTTTATTTTCAATGCTTATCATAAAATTCGAGCATAAAATATTCATTTAAATTCTTAAGCGCATTTCTATAACCAGCATGCTATGAAATGACGCCTTAGGTTTATCTGCTACTTTTTAAAAATTGGTTACCAGTTAAAAATAGCTTTTTACGAATGTATTCTACTATTTTTTCTACGCAAACGATCTCAAAAGAACCATCGAAACCGACCATTCAATCTGCTTAACTAGCAATCGTCTTTGAACGCACCAACCGCCAATCATACGCTATTGACCTTTAAGGCTTTTGCTGCAACTTTTTAACAATAGTCAAAATTTAATCGACGGGAAGAATGAGAAATACGTTTGATCTAAGCCACGTGATATCCACAGCAAGAAGCGAATAGATCCATTCAAGCGCGATCCAAACAGTAATCTTATTTGTAATTATTCTAAATAAAAATGTAGATTTGCGCCATTCACACCATGAGACAACATTGGATAGCTACATTGAAAGGGTCGAGTGAGGCCTTTGAATCCTTATATGACTTAGTATACAGAGAGCTTTTTGCCTATGGCATGATGCTGGGATATTCGCGTGAAGCCGTAAAAGATGGTATACAACATCTATTTTTAGAATTATGGGAAAAACGTGACCGCCTGCCTCCTGTCGATAATATCAAATCATATTTGATGACATGGTTGCGCCGTATTCTGAATGACCGTCGGTTATTGGATGAAAAATTGGCGATAACAAATTATCGGTCCAATGACAATGCTCCTTCACACGAGACGGTCCTCATACAACAGGAATCCATTCGCGAAGCGAGTACCCGTTTAATTCAAGCTTTGGAATCCCTCACCCCGAAACAAAGACAGGTAATTGATCTCAGGTTTTTTCAAAACAAGTCTTATGAACAAATTGCATCTGAAACTGGAAATAGTCAACGAACAATCTATAACCTTGTTTATGAAGCCATTAAGGTTTTAAAGAAAAAAAATGAAAAATAATCCGGTAAAAATCTGGATTTCTCTCCTCTACACTCATATATACATGAAAAAAATTTACAACGACAGCGTTGATTTAGTAACCGATGAGCGTTTTGTGTCTTATCACAATGGAAACGCAAAACGAGCGGAAATTCATTTTTGGACGACATGGATTGCAGAAAATCCAGATAAATTACATCTTGTTACTGAAGCAAGGACCATATTGGATGCCCTAAACGTGCATATCAGCGAAGGGGAATTGCAAGTTGAAAAAGATAAACTATTTGCAAAGCTGGAAAGCAAAGCACCTGTAAAAACACATCGGCTAGGAGGAAAATGGCGATGGATTGCTGCAGCTTCTATCCTGCTCATCGGTGCATTTTCATTTCATCAGATTTTTCTTAAAGGCACGACTCAACCTACGCTCGCCTTACATCCTACCTCTACTGAAGAATGGCTTCATGTCGCCGCCCAAAATGGCAGAATGATCAAGGTTAACCTCAGTGATGGAAGCCAGATTACGCTGATGGGTGGAAGTACACTACACTATCCAAAACATTTCAGTAAGGATACCATGTGTGTTCTACTGAACGGTGATGCACGCTTTAATATTTCAAAAAACGCAGGCCGTACATTTGCAGTAAAAACGGATAATGCCTTAGTGACGGTCTTGGGTACACAATTTTTGGTGGAGCAAGTCGATTCAAAAAACACCCGTGTAAGTTTGTTTTCCGGAAAGATTAAACTGACCAACCGCAACAATAAAAAACAAATTCTGCTCAATCCTGGGCAACAGGGGTATGTCACCACTACGAATATCCATCTCGATAAATTTGCGCCCACACAGATCAATAATTTTCCGGAAGGTATTTTACATTTTCAAAATGCTTCTTTCGCTGAAGTCTCCCGAAAAATGACGCAATATTATGGCATCCACCTCTCCCTCCGCAAACCCGATGCGCGATGGAGGTATACCGGGCATTTTGAGAAGCTGCCTGTTGAGGCTGCACTCGCCGCGATTTGTTTTTCAAAAGAATTGTCATCAAAAAAAATAGCAAAAGATACGTATGTGCTTTATTAAAGAAACAGTAAGACGAACCTTCTTATTGAACACCATTTTCCTACTATCCGCTGGGGCCGCTTCCGCACAAAGCACGCCCGGGCAAGGGACCTTGGAAACTGCTTTTCAATTATTGACCCAGCAGCACGCCGTACATTTTTCATACGACGCTTCCATCGGACTGCATCGCCGTGTTCCTCTTCCCACGGCCAAAGAGAACATAGACACGTATTTGTCTAGGCTAGCATCGACACATCAGCTGCGCTTTCAGCGAATCAAACGCTCTAACGTTATTGCCGTCAGCAAGGCAGCTAAGCCCATATTGCTCAACGGTGTAGTGACTGATGCAAAAAAAGGCTTGCCATTGGCCGGAGCGACGCTAATACTTAGGAAAGAAAACAAAACCTATCGCACTGATAGTTTAGGACGATATCGCATACTGACCGCAGCTGAAAATCGCGGCCAGGAAATTGGAATACGTTACTTGGGCTATCAAAATTACGACATTAAGGTAGATACCGCATATCAGCGGATCAAACTGGTTCCATTAGATCAACAACTTGAGGAAGTATTTGTCAGCAGCACCTACGAAGCACCGAAACTACGCGAAGAGATGATTGGAAGTGTGTATACGATCAGCGCCAAGGATTTGCAAGCCGACCGGCCATTAGAAAGCGTAGATAAAATGCTGGAAGGACTAGTTCCGGGATTATATGTCGAACCCAGCACTTCCCTAGGCACCCCTGTTAAGCTTCATATTCGCGGGCAGGGAACACTGACAAACCTAACAAGCAATACCGGACGATCGACCTCTTCGCAGCCGCTGTACGTTGTTGATGGTGTTGTTGTACAAGAACAGGAAATAGGCGACGCCAATTCACTATTCACAGGGGAGACCTTGCTGAATCCGATCGCAGGAATCAACCCATTGGATATTGAATCCATTTCAGTACTTAAGGATGCTGCCGCAACAGCAATCTATGGCGCAAACGCGGCAAATGGTGTTATTTTGATCACGACCAAATCTGGTCGCAGTGGCAAGGCACAGCTAACAGCCTCTTACAATACCGGGGTCTCCACGTTTATCAACCAAATGAAATTACTCTCCGGACTGCAATACTACGAATTACTGCGAGAATTTTATATAAATACGGGCTCAACGGCAACTGATGCCTCAAAAAAGGCAGGTAGCAACACCATCGATACCGACTGGTTTGGACTGACGTCACGTAATGCACGTTATGATAATATCAATCTATCTCTTTCGGGCGGGAAAGGTAAAGATACATATTATCTTTCCATGGGCTACCGTAATCAGCAAAACGCCAGTCCTGGAAATGGTTTGAAGCAATACACAAGCTCTTTACGTTATTATAATCAGTTTAGCGACAGGCTTCAAATGACCACCACCATATCGCCGGCACTGATGCGGCGGGAAGGTCTCGACCAATTCGCCAATGCCGCTTATATGCCGCCCAATATACCCCCCTATCAGGAAGATGGAAGTTACAGCACCTTCTTAGGCCTCGTCAATCCAGTCGCAGCATTAGCCGAAAATACGGATAAAGCGTTGGCTTTTACAGGGACCGCACGGATCGAACTGCAATATGCACTTTTACCTTTTCTAAGCTTGCGCGGAGCGATAGGCGGAAATATGCTGCAGTCCAAGCAGGAAACTTTTCTTTCGGGTATCGCTGGCGCCTCCATTGCCAAAGATGGGCGTCTGCGCATCAATGACCGAACGACATACAGCTGGACTTCCATGCTACAGCTTACCTACAGTCCAAAATGGCGAAGTGGACACCGCTTTGTCGGAATTGCGGGGATGGAGCTAAAAGATCAATACAGCAATTTACTCGTTGGGCAGGGTAGCGGATTTACCTACGACCGCGTCATCGCAATCGGGCTCGCAAGCACCAAGACGTCATCTTCGTCGAAAATCTCGGACGCGACCGTATCCAACTATGTCCAGATGAACTACGACTATGACAAGCGATTTTATGCTTCTCTCAGTGGCCGTGCAGATCAGTCGTCTATGTTTGGTGGCGACAAACAGGTGGCGCTGAATGGAGCGCTTGGATTGGGATGGAATATCAGCAATGAAAAATTTATGCAAGCCATTCAGGCAATAGACTTTTTGCGTTTACGCGGTAGCTTCGGAACGACAGGCAATTCGCGGATTGGATCCTATGCGTCGAGAGGTTTATACAAATTCAACAATGTGACCTATGGCGGACAGATAAGTGCAAGCCCATCTTCTTCTGCGGCGGAAAATCCAGACTTAGGCTGGGAAACGAATATCAAGTTCAATGTTGGCGTTGACCTGAATGCTTTCAATAGGTTACGTGTGGCACTGGATTTATACCGAAACAATATCCGCAATCTGATCGCAAATATCAGTGTGCCACTGGAAACAGGTTATGGTGGTATGCCGCTCAATTCAGGAAACATGTACAATCAAGGACTGGATTTGAGCGTTGCCTACCAATGGTTAAAACAGTCCAAGGTCACATGGAACAGTATGCTTATCGGTGGCTGGAATAAAAACAAGGTGACTTCGTTTAATAATCCATTGATTGAGCTGTATGCTGCAAACTCCTCAGATAACATAGGTGCAGGCCAGCGGGTAGGATACAGCGCTACATCATTGTGGGGGATCAGATGGGCCGGCGTAAATCCCAATACCGGGGAGGAAGGTTTCTACACCCCCAATGGTGATGTGGTCAACAGAACCGAAATACGGGCTTTGGGGCAGAGCGCCTACCAATTGCTGGGGAATGCGATGCCCGATTTTCAGGGTAGTCTTATTAACAATTTGGGATGGAAGGGATTTCAGCTTACGCTCAATTTACAATATAATCTTGGCGGCAACAAGTTTGTAGCCACAACCTATTTACGGGATGGAAATAGTCTGTCAAACTCCAATATGTCGGTCAATTTACTGGATCGATGGCAGCAGGTGGGCGATATCACGGCAATTCCAAAGCTAAACTCCAGCTCACCACTTAATAACTCTTCCCGTTATTTGTACAGCATGACCTATATCAAGCTAAGTAACGCTTCCTTAAGCTATCGTCTGGCCGATCGTTTAATGAAACGGATGGGTATAGGACAGACAGCATTGAGCTTCAATGTGACCAATGTATTCTATTGGTTCAAAGACAAAAGTCCGGCGGGCAGAAACGGCATCCGCGAATACCGATTTATCTATCCTGAGACACGTAATTTTTCGATTGGTTTACGAACCACACTTTAATCTTTCAATAATTCCAGTTATGAACATAAAGACACTAAGTGTTGCTTTCCTTTTGGCCTGGAGCACAATGAGCTGCTCAAAATTCTTAGATAAAGAACCGGAAAACGAGGTTTCGGTAGACCTTATTTTCTCCGATATGCAGGGCGCAAAATCAGCCCTTGCAGGGGTGTACAACAACCTATTTCAGTCGGACTACTACAATGGTGTACGCATGGTTTATCCCGATCTACTCGGTGGCAATTTGACATTTGCCGCAGCGGGTAGAACAACGCTGTTAGATGTCTATTCATTTGAGACTGATGCAGACAATGATTCGATGAACAAGCTATACAGCTATCAGTACACGTTGCTCAATGCCATCAATAATATCATCAAACGCGTCCCGGCAATAACCAATATCAGTACACTTGAACGCAACCATATCATGGCGCAGGCGTATGGCTTGCGGGCATTGGTTCATTTTGATCTCGTACAGTTCTATGCGCAGCCCTATCTTTATACAAAGGATGCTTCGCATATGGGTATCATACTTGCCAAAAGCACAATTCTCCCTAAAGATGCACAAATAGCACGTTCTACGGTGGCAGAAGTATACCAACATATCGAAAGTGATCTGAATCTGGCTGATTCGTTATTTGCCAATAGCAAAACCGTATTTGAGGGCAATACCAAAATATACATGAACCTACAGGCAAGTAAAGCGCTTCAGGCAAGGCTGGCCCTCAATCGCAACGATTGGCAAAAGGCTTATGCCTTCAGCGCCGAACTGCTCAAAGCAAACTATTCCCTTTATAACCATGCTGAGTACATCGACAGCTGGAAACAGGCCAATACCAAAGAATCTATTCTTGAGCTGGCCGTTCCGAGCAATTATTCCGGCAACTCAATCGGTAGTTACTATGTCAAGGAGGCCAGTAATTCCTATTATCAGTTTAGGCCAAGTCAGGATCTCCTCGGACTGTTTGGCCAAGATGATGTAAGAGCAGCCGGTGGGATATTTAAATATCCAACACTACAAACGGCAGTAACTAGTGTCAAGTTGATCCGCCTCTCGGAAATGTACTTGATTCACGCGGAGGCAGCAGCTGAACTAGGCTATACCGATGAGGCTGTTTTGAGTTTGAATGCCATCCGACTCCGCGGTAATCCGAAGCTCGGAGCTTACGTTTTCAACACAAAAGATCTGTTGATCAATGAGATCCTCGACGAACGTCGCCGTGAGCTTTGTCTTGAAGGACTTTTATACCTTGATTTGATGCGCAGGGGGCTATCTGTTAAGCGCAATGACTGTACAGGGACAAACTGTAACGTCACTTTTCCAAATGATCATATGGTATTGCCCATCCCAAAGCAGTCGGTGCTTTCCAATAAGCGCATGATACAGAATCCTGGCTATTAATATTAATCAGCAACACTAAAATACAAATTAATAAAATACGACATGAACAGTTTAAAAGCAATCCTTAAGTTATCCAAATTCGTCACTATCTGCAGTATCCTATTTTTCACCATCTCCTGTAGTAAAGATAGTAATGTGGCTCCAGAGCCCGAATATGTTCCTAAGCCGGACAACAATGCTATAGCTACCTTTACCAGTACAGATCCTTATTTTGAACTATACATCTACCGCTTTGATGACGCCACAGAAACCTGGGGAAAACGTATTCGGGCACATTATCCTACAGTGTCCACAACGGACACCACCTATATGGGATTTACGAATCCCTATGTAACAGATAGTGGCGTCAATCTTTTCCAGATGGTCACACTATATAGCGATAAGATCGGTACGACAAACATTAAAACGGCAGGTATCAATGTGGACCAGGTATTGCAATTCTTACCAGATCAGCATAACGACCAGCTCGGCAAAGTGACTGTAAAGGAGCAACAGGTAAAAATCTACAAGAAAACCGAATCTGCCACAGAACGGAAAGATATGGAATTTTTCGAAATCGGTATCAGTGGTGCGGGGACGTATGATTTAAAACAAGGCTTAATCGACCTGGAGGTGAATTTTAACGAAACAGCGATCGGTGGATCCAATAAAGTATCCCGTAAATACAAATTAAGCACCAAAGCGTTAGAATTGTAAACAACAAATGATACGAAGATTACTTGTATTTGGTTCATTGGGCGTCATCCTGATCTTACTGTCTTTTGTGCAGGATCAGGATATTCCTGATATTGCCTTATGGCGCAAATTATATTCCTCCGGCGATAGCA
This sequence comes from Sphingobacterium sp. UBA5996, assembly GCF_002429765.1. Taxonomy (NCBI): domain Bacteria; kingdom Pseudomonadati; phylum Bacteroidota; class Sphingobacteriia; order Sphingobacteriales; family Sphingobacteriaceae; genus Sphingobacterium; species Sphingobacterium sp. UBA5996. The sequence goes on along the minus strand of NZ_DJAS01000017.1, from coordinate 17,291 downwards.
AGCGATGGCCGAAACCACATCTGGATGATGATGTAAAGGCAAATTTTGTCGATATTGGCACCTTGCCCAATGTTCAATATCCTGCCGATAATGCGTTTAGCAAGGAAAAGTCGGCGCTGGGAAAAATATTGTTTTTCGATCCCAGGCTTTCGGCAACAAAACAGTTGGCCTGTGTGAGCTGTCATGATCCGCAACTGGGCTGGGGCGATGGCAAGAGTCTGGCCCATGGACATAGTCGACGGGTAGGAAAACGAAATGCCATGACCCTCTACAATGTCGGTTACTACCGCTCCTTCTTCTGGGACGGACGGTCATCTTCCTTGGAAGCGCAGGTATTATTTCCGCTGACCGACAGTGTGGAGATGAACACCGACCACCAAGTAGCTGTGCGCCATATTCAGGAGATCGCTGGTTATGCACCGTTGTTCCAATCGGCCTTTGGAGACAGCACGGTCAGTATCTTGCGTATTCAACAGGCGATTGCAACTTTTGAAAGGGGCATTCGTAGTTATAACAGCAAGTTTGACCGCTTTGTTCAGGGAAATAAGAATGCTATGACGGATGAAGAGGTATGGGGGCTGCATCTTTTTCGGACAAAAGCACGCTGTATCAACTGTCACAATACGCCTTTATTTTCAGATAATCAGTTTCACAACGATGGACAGACGTTATATGGTACCAAGCAGCAGGATTTCGGCCATTACCATATTAGCGGTAAACAGGAAGACATAGGCGCATTCCGGACGCCTTCATTGCGGGAGATTACGCTAACTGGCCCCTGGATGCACCACGGTAATTTTCCAACGCTGTTAGATGTCGTACAGCTCTATAATCTCGGTAATCCCGAACCAATACAACGCAGCGTTACGATAGACCCAAAAACAAGGCCTATACATTCGGCAAAGCTGAAAAAGCTAAACCTTACGAATGAAGAGATTAACGCTGTGCTTAAATTTCTGGGAGCGATCAGTGGTAGTACGCAACAACGTATGATGACTCCAAAATTGCCCGAATAAAAAAATCCTCATCTTGCGATGAGGATTTTCATATCCTTTTCTATTTGACAACCTTTTCTATAGCTCTTTCCTGTTGTCATCGGATTCAATATCAATCAGTTTATTGTAAGGATCTATGCCTACCTGTTCGGGCTTTTGATCAACAACTAGCGTCAGGGTATTATTGATCCGATCAATTCTATGCTTTTTGAGATAAAGTTCCTGCCGGTTGTTTCCACCTTTACCTTTTTTACTGGAGAAAATACCAACTTCAATATAATCTGCAAGAGGCAAAGACTTTATTGTCAGCCGATCTGATTTTTTAAATGACAGCGCCTGCCCCCCTGCGTCGATATAGCTCTTTTTCCCATTGCCATCCACGCGATATTTAGAAACTTCAAACTGAATATCAACCTGATATTTGCCATTTTTAAGTTTCTTGGCGCTCACTTTGTCAACTTTATTGTTATACAAAGTAATCGTTTCAAACATATCCTTGATCAGGTAACGCAGTGAGTCTGGAGTTACCTGCCTAAAGCTATCCACAAACTCGGTTGAGGTTGTGTATGGCGGATTTTGGAAAGCTGTGCGTTGCAAATAAGCTCGCGCAGTACGATTAAAAACATCCTCTCCCAGGTAATCGCTCAACGCATAAAGCACCAAAGACCCTTTTTGGTAATGGATGTACATTTGATTTTCATTGTACATCAATGGCTTCTCGCCTAGTTTTTCGGCACTTCGCCCCTGCAAATAGCCGTCGAGTGCATCTTTAAGAAACTTACGCATCTGCCCTTTGCCATATCTTTTTTCCAAAACCTTGAGCGATGAATATTCAGACATACTTTCGGACAATAAGGTCGCGCCTTGCACATTAGCCCCTACCACCTGATGGGCCCACCATTGATGGGCTATCTCATGTGCTGTTACTGCATAAGGATAATCAACTGCATCATCCTTCTTCTCATCAACATCGGCAATAAAACCGATTGCCTCAGAAAAAGGAATGGTATTGGCAAAAGACTGCGCAAACGTTCCAGCGGTACGCGGAAATTCAATAATACGCAATTGCCGATGTGGATAGGCACTATATTCTTTCGTATAGTAAGCCAGAGAGGCTTTACTAGAAGCCATCATACGATCGAGGTTGTAGATATGCCCTTTGTGGTAGTAAATTTCGAGGTTAACACCATTCCACTCGTCTTTTTTGACTTCATACTGCGCCGAATTAAAAGCAAAAAAGTTGAGGATCTCTGAATCCATTTTATACTGATAATACTTGCGGCCATCTTTTTCCCATTCCTTCGTCAGATATCCCGGGGCAATAGCCAACTGATCTTTAGCGGTGCTTACGGTAGCTTCGAAACGGATCCAATCCGCATCGTTGGAGATATAATTATCTTGCAGTGCTCTTCGATCACTCTGCGGGGCCATCCGATTTCGAAACGGTAGACCATACTTCTTGCGCACATCATTATCCACCAGCTCGCCCCGGTCCAGATAGCCTATATTCGGAAAAAGCATATTATTGATAAAAGTACCATTTCCTTTCACTGGTGACTTTTCATTTATCCAGGTATTGGCTGGACTTTCCGTACTAAATTTCAACACAATGGAATCTCCCGGAGCCATGGGCTTATCGAGCTTATAAATATTAAAATTATATATATCGTCGGCAGAAAGCAGCTTATTTGGCACATTGAAAGAAAATTGATAATCGTAATCATTATAATTGACAAAAATAGAATCGATAGCGATATTGGTCTTATTTTTCAGTACATACGCTGCTGTTGCTTTAAAACTACGCGTATCCGGAAAAATATCGAGATTAAACTTAATATCCACGACGCGTGGCTGCGGGCGATATTGATATTTCTTATATTTCTTTTCCCATTCGACGGCCTGTTTTTCATGATCCAAACTTGTATAATAGGGGTTTTTGACGTGGTTTTCGTAGTATATTGCACTGCCGATACCAACAAAACCTAAGAAAGCGATCAACACTATCGCACCTGCCGTCGGGCTCCAGTTGGCCCTAAGAATAGCCCAACGCTCCCTAAAGCCCGAAAAACTACCTCTCCGCCACAATAATAGTGCGAGCGTAGCAAAAACAACCGCGAAGAGCAGCCAATAGATCCGATACGTTAAAAAGGGAAGTACATAACCAAACCCGTCCATATCGGAGTAGTCAAGATCTGGCCCCTGATTAAACTGATAGATTTCCTGTTCAACTCCGACCATAGACAAAAATGGCAATCCAATAAATAAGGTCAGCAGTACAAAAAATCCAGCCAGGTAGTTTTTGAAAACCGTATGGACAAACAATGAAATAAAAAGCCATACCACATTGGACAGCATACCATAGACCATCAAATGCAGCACATATTGTTTGATTTCAAAATTGTAATAACGATGGTAAACCTGAAAAGCCATACAGGTTAAGATCACGACGCCCAACAGGGTCAACTGCATCAGCAGGACGGCAATAATTTTAGATCCCATAAAAGCCCAGTTGGGAGCTGCTGTGGTGTCCAGTAGTCCCCCCATCCGCGTAATGGTTCCACGGTGGACTAAAAGCCCCATAAAAAGAAAAGTCAGGATCAGCAGGAAAAACTTAAACGTACTCCCCGGGATCATCAGCATTTTCCAGGTAACGGGATAAGTCGACGTTCCAAATATCGAGCCAATGGTGCTTGCCATCAAGATAATGAACAAAACCCCTACTAAAGTCAATATTAAAAATACCGGATTTTTGACGATATAGCGATAGTCATATCGCGCCATTGTCCATGTCGTTTTCAAATAATGAAATGTCGAAAAATCATAGCTGACCTTAGGCAAATTGATCCGGAAGATACTGTCAAAGTTATTCTTTGTCAACCGAGCTCCTTTTTTTGACGATTTAAAGGAAATCGAATGTTGCGAAAATGAAAATAACATGTAAAACCCACCAATGAATAATGCTGCTACAGCGAGCCAAATGAGGCGGTTATAAATAACTGCTCCGGTAAAAGGCAGATTGTTGACATTCTTCTCATCTGGCGACCAGTACTGAGTATAATACGAGATGGCACTATCGCCAAACGGATCGATCAATGCACCGACAAAACGATTGTCCATGTTGTTTGCCAGACTTTGAACAAGCACCTGAAGAATAATAAGGATCAGCACGGCAACAAAACCAACGTATACGTTTCTTGTCAATGTTACGAGTACGAAGATAATGGCACTAAAAATAACCAGATTGGGAATAACCTGTACGATATAAGTCTGTAGATAAGCCCAAATATCAATCGGCCCCAACAAAGATTGATTGATGCCGGGTACAAATTGTGCCACAACAATACCAAGGGTTGACGCCAATACAATAACCAATACCACGGCTACCGACCCAAAGAATTTGCCCAACAGGTAATCCGTTTTTGAAAAGGGGTAACTGAACAGTATCGTATGCACCTGATACTGAAAATCACGATAGACACAGGCTCCAACAATGGAAGGAATCAAAAAATAAATAATTGTTGACATCCCATTGACCATACCATTAATTGCCCAAGGTGAGTTTCGGATGGTGTTGGATGAAGTGGTCGCCGTTACACCGTCAAAGATGCCCAGCGATGAAAGCATGATAAACAGCGAGAGTGCAAAGAACAGCGCCATGTAGATATAGACGGCCGAACTTTTAAACCAGCGCGTAAATTCAAAATTAAAGATAGCTTTAAACATGGCGTTGATCATTTTTTAGCGCAACAAAATAGACATCCTCCAATTGACCTTGGGCATTCACAAATGACTCATCCGGACGCTCATCACTGTGCACCCGAATGTTGAGCGTATTGTCCTGATTGTAATTGGTCGAAATGACGTTAAACTTCTGAGTATACTCGTCCAATTGATCTCTACTGATGATACGCACCCAGATCTTGCCCTCCAATTGGTCGATCGATTCTTTCGGAGTACCTCTCAAAAGGATCTTACCACCATTTAGAATAGCTAACTCATGACATAATTCCCGTACATCATCGACAATATGGGTAGAAAAAATAACCGTATGATCTGTACCTATTTCCCGTAGGACATTCAAAAAGCGATGTCTTTCCGCTGGGTCAAGTCCCGCGGTTGGCTCATCAACGATAATTAATTTTGGATCATTCAGCAACAACTGTGCAATACCAAAACGTTGTTTCATGCCCCCCGAGTAACCGCTTACACTTTTATTGCGCACGTCCCAAAGATTGGTCACTTCAAGAACGCGATTGATAATAGCATTGCGGTCCGCTTTGGATTTGATTCCTTTAAGTTTCGCAAAGTATTGCAGCAGATCGGAAGCGGAGAGGTTGGGATAAACACCAAATTCCTGAGGCAGGTAACCCAAAACTTTCCTCAAATCCAGCTGATTTTTCAACACATCGATATCGCCGAAAGTGATACGGCCACTGTCGGGTTTCTGAAGCGTAGCGATCGTCCGCATTAAAGAAGACTTACCCGCACCATTCGGGCCCAGCAAACCAAACATTCCGGGTCTGATTTCCAAGTCTACATTGTCTAACGCTTTGACCCCATTCGAATAGGTCTTACTAAGGGTTTCTATGGATAAATTCATAATTAATTTTAACTGTTAATAGTAGGTTAGTATACCAAAACAATGATATGTTACATGAATATAGTAAAAGTTAAAAACAAACGAAAAGGAAAGACCAAAATACCCACACCCACCCTGCCTGTAAACAACTGAGCCACTCCGGGGGAGTGGCTCAGTCATTGGTCGCGATGGCTATTTTAGCATCATCTCGCGGATATACTTCACTGGCGAATTTCCAAAACTCAGGAACGTCTCATGGAACTTTTTCAAATTAAACTGTTTCCCTTCTTTTTGCTTAACAGCCTCTCGAAGTTCATAGATTTCTTTATACCCAGTATAATAAGAAGTCAGCTGAACACTGCTTACCGACACACGTTTCCATTTACCCGCTGCTTCGGCCTGTTGTTGGAAGGCTTCATCCACCAACAGATGCATAGCGTCTTTCTCGCTCATATTCTTCACATGTACGCTGTAGTCCAATATGGCATTGCAAACTGCACGCAGATGCCATTTATACCACATCAACCACATTTCGGGCGCATTGTCACCGTAACCGTTTTCCAGCATCATCTGCTCGGTATACACTGCCCAACCTTCAATCATAGCACCATTTCCTAAAATACTCTTGATGAGACTTGGCGATTGGTTGGCATACACCAATTGGGTGTAATGCCCCGGAATAGCTTCGTGGATATTGAGTATCTGCAGGATGTAATGGTTATATTCTCTCAGATAACTCTCCTTAGCCTCTTTCGTCCAGCCACTTAGACTACCGACATTATAATAAGTGTTACCTCCTTTATCATATGGCCCCGGCGCACTGATTGATGCGCCCGCGACACCAGCCATATAGGCGGGCTCTTTGCGCACCACGAGCGGTTTACTCTCGTCGATATATAGTAAATCTTTCTGTTTGACAAAAGCGACCAATTTAGGTATCTGCGCTTCGATAGCCGACTGAAAGTCTTCTGCTTTGACATGATTTACCGAAAGGGTATCGATCATTTTTCGGATGACAGCCAAACTATCTGCAGGCACAGCTGATTTCCCAAAATACTTTGGCCAAAGTTCCTTGCTGATTTTATACATTTCGCCATGCAAATAAGTTTTCCTTGCAAGCGCAGCCTGATAAACCTGTTCGGCAGTGGATCCAGACTGTATATCAAAATCGAATTTTTTGTCGTAAAGCGCTTTTCCCAATCTAAAACTCCGTGGCGACGGATTAGGCGTCACTTTTAAAAACTGTACATACCCGTTTATCGCCGCAACAGCTTGCTGGGATGCCTTCCCAATGGCTTCTTTTTCCGCAATTGATAGATCTGATTTTTTCAGTGAATCCAGTAAGTCGCTTTCAAAAACAGATAATCCGCCCAAATTCTGTTGAATGCCCAAATCGGTCAATACCTGAGCTGGATTTTTAAGCTGTTTCTTTGCAGCCTCATAATAGGCCGGAATTTTTATTAAACGCTGTTGAATGGCTTTAAGCCGCGTCGATAACGGTGCATAACGCTCTGCGAGCATAAAAGCGATTGTCCCTCCAACGTTGTAAGACGACGGGTTCCATTCATAGGCACGCTCTTGCTCTATCGACCAAATATTTGATTCAAGATAATTTTTAATCAAATGATAATCTGTCTGTTGCGATAAATTCAAAGAACTCAAATCAAAGCTTTTTAGGCTGTCCAACTGGTTCTTTGAAAATTCTAGCCGTCGCTTTCTGGCATTCGCATCTGGTATGGTTAATAGAGAATCATACTGATGAAAACCAACTTGGGTAGCCCATTCTGGATTTTCTTTCCAAAGCTGCAGAATAAAACGGTCTTCATACGATTTAAAATTTTCATTCGTAGCGGTATCAGCAACAGTTTGACTGTTATGAGCTCCTGATCCACAGGAAGCCATCAGCCCCAGTCCAGCGATAGCAAGGGTATATATTTTAAGTTTCATTGGAGTAATTTGGCTAAAATTAACAAAAAAAAACGAGCCATTACTTTTGCTTGTCCCAATAAGATAAAAACAGTTGATGCAGTTCTGAAGGCTTCAGATCAATGGTTGACGCCGAATACATGATATTTAATTCCTGAGCAGATTCCTGATAGGCCATCTTCCATAGTAGTGATGGTAGTCTATCTTTATACATACCTGAATTTTTTAGGGTAACAATGATCATGGTATCCCCACCCACTTTCTCTAAATCAATAGACTTTACATCTTGCCAATTCCCTTGACCAAAAGCTTTTGCCAATGGCGTAGTTTTTCCGAAAAAATATTTTTCACTAAGAACAATCTGGGCTGATTTATCCCGAAGACTCAGCAAGTTTACAATCAACAAGATGAGAAGTACCAACAATACTCCTGCAGAAAAGATCGTGGGCTTAGCTTTAAAAACTCCATCAAACAATCCAATACTATAAAGTAATATGATTAAGAGTAGCAAACAAAATGCTGCTGAAATTAGCAGCATTTGTGTTGTTTTTCGCTTATTTCTGTAAAGATGTGTTTCCTTCATGAGTTAGTTTCCCCAATTCACGTTTAGGTTGTGCTTTTCTGCGTAAGCTTTCCCTAAGGTATATACATTGTCGAAAGCACTATTGATTTCGGGCATGTCATTCTTCTCAATCTTTTGGAGTAAAGCCTGCTTTTCTTCAGCCGAACCTTTACGATCACATAACTTTGCATAGGCCGTATATTCATTTTTATAAACGGGCAGGACTTTCTCGAATAATGCAATAGACTGTTCTTTCAATGCTTTCGCTTCCGCATCGGAAACATTCAGCTCTTTGATATCCTTTAAAGCCTTTTCGACAACCTGAATCTTAATCTCAACTGACTTTTGAGCTTCATCGCCCACTTTCTTACTGGAAGGCATGTCCGCAAATTCCACAGTCTCCTGCTCGAGGCTTTTGCCGTAGCGCTCAGGCGCAAAATCCGCAATAAGATTGGTATTTAAAACAACTTTTCCGAAAAACTTATCCGGACTGGGAGATTGACAAGCCGTAAAAAACATGCTCGACAACATAAGAATAATAACTAGTAACTGCTTCATATATACATATTGTTTGTTCCCAAAATAATTAATAATTATGAAACAGGCAAAATATGTAGTCCTCTGACTGTCGCATACACTTTCAACCAGTTGCCCCTTTTCAATGATAAAAGAAGAGATATGAACGATAAGTATTGTACAAAATGTTAATTTTTAATACCTTAGCAATTAACATACAAGAGATTAAAAAAAGTCATTATGGGCTATGATATTAGTTACCACCCGATCTCAGAAAAACAAATAGAAACGTGGTATTTTGATTTACTCCAAAATCCCGAAAAGCTTGAGGAAATATCCACATTTCATCAGCTCGAAGACTTCTATAAAACCAAGTACCAAGACACTTTAAATGCGGGCCGTGAAACCGGAAAAAATGATTATTTTGACAAGACCCACGGTTTTTTTATAGCGGTGGTACAAGGTTTTTTCGAAAAGTACTTTTATGTTCGCGGCGGAGCTTTGTCCTTCTCCCAAAATGAACATTTGTCTGTCTATTACAAAAGATGGGAAGAATTTATACAACCAGAATTCCTAACCAATACGATCGAAAATAGGCTTGTTGAAAACTATTGCTCGGGTGTCTTTATTCCAGCAGAGAAAACCGCTCAATTATGGATAGACTATCATCATAACCCAGCCATCAGGGCTGAATTAGATACACTTTTTTCAGAGAACCGGATTTCAATTTTTCTCGATGCATTGCAATATGCCAAGGAGCGAAATCTCGGCGTTTTGGAAGCAACCGAAGTCGTAGAACCACAACCTTTTGACCTGAATGAATCGAAAAGTTACTCCAACCTGTTTAACTGTGACAAAGCAGGTCTACTCTTATATCAGGCTACAGCTTTAAAACAGATTCAGGATATAGCACAACGCAGCGGACTTCCTGAAAATGAGGCTTTGCCAAATGTCAAGACTGATACGATACATGTGCAGCCGGAGAAGCCTGAAACGACCGAAAACTTTCCAAACAGTAAAAAAAGAAATTTCTGGAACAGGTTATTTGGAAAAGATTAAACCAGCTATTTTGCGCTCAATAATAACACTGTTTTCAACACTTATGATGATTTCTGGCATATACGTGTATCACGTCGAATCTGAATCCAGCACACTGATTTGACTATATTCTTCTTCGCATTATAACTGCTCATTCTATTATGATTTTAATTCTTCTTTTCATTATAATCACGCTTTTCGGAATTTTATATCTGCTGCGCGCGCTCGTGAAAAAACAACAGCGGGATGTATCCTTTGTTGAATATACCGTTGTCACTGCTTACCTTTTAGCGCTGCTGCTTGCGGGGATTGGTTTTGTATTCCATTCGAGCCAATATAACCAACCCGTGGACCCTGTGGATGGAGACTGCTATATTCCCTTCGGCGGCAAACACATCTTATCGCTGTTTATCTATTTCGTTGCATTCAATATTTCAGCAGCTACCATCTGGATAAAAGGGCGAAGAATTCCACCCATACCTCTCGTTATGATGCTGGTGATGTTATTGATAGGCAGCGTAATGAGTGTATTTGTACTTATTCAGGTCAGTCACCACGATACATCCACACTGGATATGTATGTTGGCAATGAAGGAACTTTATACTTTATTTTTACACCAATTTGCAGCTTAATTATCGGTGTCGGATTAATCCGTAGAGTCATCGTAGAAGAAAAGGGTTACGCCATGAACAGAACTTACACCAATCCCACCCTCAACAAGATCAATACCTTACTTTCTTCCAAGCTGAATTATCCCTTATGGGCTATTGTATTACTTGTTCCGGTCTTTCTGATACTGACCCTCATCCTCATCTTATTGGGGCAGGATCACGATTCCATGGCGAAAGTTTTCACGGAGACAACTACTTGGGCATTTTCACAAAAAATGCATCCTCCCATTTTGGATCATAAAGGACATTATTTATGCACAGTCGCCGCGAAAGGTAATCCTGCCCTTGTAAAACCGTTGAGATTAGGCAAAAGGCACGGCAATACCATTATCGTCAATAGACAGCTTCAGATTGCCAATGCGTTTGAAGAAATTTTGAGTGATCTATCACCTTCGATACACCGGTTTGTGCGGTATTGCTATGATAAATATGGTTTCAACATCTCCATCAAAATCAATTCAACCGGTGCATCAAATATGACTTATATTTTAATGAAACCCTTAGAATATATATTTCTATTTTTCTTATATATGCTTTATATCGAACCCGAGAAGAAAATTGCCAAACAATACAACTAATATCTTCGCGCCCCGATCTGTTATTTACGAAAATGACCTATAATCGAAAGCAAACGTGGGAGTAAGCTTTATTCATTTTTAAATATCGGTCTTAGTAACTGATATTGTAGGCCCAATCGGAATACATTTAGTCGTGCCGCACCAAGGTCGCTACCCAGCATCTGTCCGGTATAATCCTTCAATCCCCATGAATAACCGGCAAACACGGTATAGCGGTCATAATTTACGTTAAATTGTAAACGTGGCCGCAGATCCATATCAATTACTTTACCTCTGTCACGATCAAATGTTGTTTTATTTCCCTGTTTATCCTCAATACTACCTTTTTCCTTGATGCTCAATACTTTGGCAATATCCATCCCCAGCTGAATATCCATCGTCATGGGTTCAAAAAAGACGCGATAACCGACAAACGGATTAAAATTGATAAACTGTTGATTAAGTTGGGTTTGACCACGGCTTCCATTCATAAATTCGCTTCCCTCCAAATCAATCTTTGTCTGCAATCTTTCGTAGGCGCCTTCTAGACCTAATATCAAATTGTTGGCAAAAATATAACGGTAGTCTAAAGCCCCACCTATGTTTATTCCATATTTTTTTCCATAGGGATTACTGGTATAAAAGTCCTGCTGCGTGGATCCAATCAACGTGCTCTTGGCCTCACTCCCTTCTCCCGTAAAGTTGGATACCCCAGAAGTAACCCCCACACGTAGTTCGTGCGTTTGCGAAAAAGCTATAAAATGAGTTACACCGGCAAAAAGCCCGACAAGTAAAAGTCTCTTCATCATAAACTAAATAATAATTAAAATCGCTAAAAAATTATATACATCCGATTACTAAAAGTAAGAAATTTTATGTGATTGTACTTATTTCACCCCTTTCTTTTTCTGTTGACATATTGCGTATTGATCCAAATCGTTCAACGGCGCCCCTTCATGATGAAAACATGCAGAGAGTATATCGCTGTATTTATTAAACTACATCAATGGAAATGAATCAGTTCATGTTTACTTTTGTTCATTATGAAGACCTTAACATTTCTCCTATTTGGCAAAAATGAAGAAATTTTGCTTACGCTAAAAAGAATCATTGAGAGCACTCCTATGTGGAACGCAACATTACTGCAAGAGTTGGATAGTTGTAAAAAGCAGCTAATTAATCATCCTGTAGATGTATTATTATTAAGCTCGGGGCTCTCGCTGCAGGAAGAACAAGAAATAACGGATTATCTTTCGCAACTCCCTTATTCCATCGGCCTGATTACCCATTATGGTGGCGGCAGCGGGATTTTGAAAAATGAAATTTATACGCTGTTTCCAGACTTACTGCCAGGTTAATGCAACTTTGAGCAGCGCAATATGAGAACGATACAACTGGAAACCGCTAAAATGTTTCTTTATTGAACTAGATCAATGGCGATCGGCTACTAAAAGGCTAATTTTGGATACTAAATAAAATGATCATGAACAAACAGAACTTTATAAAAAAGGGACTTTTAGGTTCCGGAATATTTACATCGAAAGAATCTTCAGCTGATATCTTGAAAAATGATATCGACGAGATAAGCCCCCTTGAAACTTTGAATGTGGAAGATACAAACTATCCATCAGACAAATTGGAAAACCACAGTGTCCTCCATAAAGCAACTACTCGCGGGCATGCGGATCATGGCTGGTTACAAAGCAATCATACGTTTAGTTTCGCCAATTATCACAATCCTGAACGCATGCATTTTGGTGTATTGAGGGTACTCAATGACGATACAGTCGCTGCGGGAAGAGGTTTCGGTAAACATCCCCACGATAATATGGAAATTATCAGCATCCCATTGGAAGGCGACCTGGAACATGAGGACAGCATGGGCAATAAAGCGATTATACGAAAGGGAGATATTCAGGTTATGAGTGCAGGCACTGGCATCATACACAGCGAGTATAATAAAAACACCGATCAGGCAGTCAAATTTCTACAGATTTGGATATACCCTAATCAACGGAATGTGAGTCCGCGATACGATCAAATTACCTTGGATGGTATGCAAAGACAGAATAAATTTCAACAGATTCTCTCGCCAGATCCAGACGATCAAGGGGTATGGATTCATCAGAATGCCTGGTTTTCGATGGGCCATTTTGACCAGGACGTTCAAGTAAAATACCACGTCAAACAGGCCGGTAATGGTGTCTATATTTTTGTGATAAAAGGCAGCGTTAGCGTTGAAGGGCAGGCATTAGAAACCAGAGATGGTTTTGGAATATGGGATGTATCAGAAATCAACATGAAAGTAACCTCGCCGGATACCGAAATCCTGTTGATGGATATCAGTATGGTATTGGACTAACGCAGGGAGCAGATAGCAATGAACAAAACTGGGAGCTTCATAGGCGCCCAGCTTCGTTCATTTGTTGGCTTTTAGAAAGTGACAGCATTTAGCTTTTTATCCACCAAAACACCATCCTTCGCCTGGAGGTTGAAGATGATATTGCGCCTCGCTTTTAATCTAATCTTAAATAAAACCTCCGATCCATTTAAGACCTCTTTGTTGCCTAGATTTACAAAAGTAGGATACAACACCTTACTGCCGTTGGTATGGAGACGATCGTTCGTATAATTGTTCATCTCTTTTAGATGCAAAGGCTCGATACCGACATATTCAAAATCTCCCTGATTATAAGGGAGGGCAAAACTAAGTGCATTGACTGCGTTGAGCTGTTCTCCACGTACACTGATTTCAACTATTTCGCCTAACTTTAAACTCGTTTTTGATGGAACCAATTTCAGTTTACCAGCGACTTTCTCCCCTTTGGCAGGCTTTGCCCCCCCTTCGATGACGACAGCAACGTTGGAAATATCATAAGCATCAATCAGTTTATTTTTATTGACATCACCGTTGCTAACATACCCCTCGAAATCTCCATCTCCAAAGCGCAAGCCCATATAATTAATATAAGATGTTAAATCATTGTGGTCGATCAATCGGTCATTATTGATATCACCCGGTAGGTAGCTTGATGATCCTGGCACTTTAAACACATACAATTCTCTGCCAGAACCAAATCCACCCACAGCTTCAGAAATTGAAAGTTTGATAAATCGTGCGACCGGATGTGATCCAAACGCAAAACGTTTCATTTCGCCATCACGTTTCCAGTCAAAGCTGCCTGCTTCAGTCCAGGTCACCTTGTCATTGCTATAGAAAACTTTTCCTTTCAAAATTATACCATTCCCGCCGTCAGTCCTTGGAAGATACTCAAACTTATCCAATTGATTGACAGATTTTAAATCTAAGGTCATATCAAAAGGAACTGCTGTCTGCCCCCATTTCGTATGCCACATATCTCCCTCATCGTAATTGAACAATTTATGGATACCGTTCCCACCTTGGTTATCAACAGACGTCTCTGCTTTGATGCCATCAATAGCAAACTCCAAGGGGTTAGCTTTTGTTTTTGCCGAAAATGTACTCCAATCTGAAAATCCAGATTTATTGACTGCCCTGATTTTAAACTGATAATCCGTTTGAGCTGCTAGTCCATCAAAAAGCAGTTGCGTGTCCTGGATGGTCGAATAGATCAAGTCATTGCATTCAATTTCATAATAATCAGCATTCACAACCTTTCCCCAAGTTGGATTTAAGGTATACGCTTGCGTATTCTGATCGGTGATTACAGCCTTAGGCGATTCTAAAGCACCTGTTTGGGTTAGATACCTGTCGGCAGGTGCATACGTATAGCCTTCCAATTTGACTTCAACTGCAGTTGATGAGACATCCTGTTTGGCTAGTCGTACCAACAACATCGGATTTTTAACCAATGGTATTTTCTCGAATTCAGATCCCTGGGTTGCAAACTGGTTCAAATTTGGATGTGGATCGTAGAAATAGACATTTTCAGAAGAATTAAATACATCTAAACTGTTTACTTCTTTGAGTTTTATATTTTTTCCATTGATCTTTACTTTCAACGCCTTGGGTGCTTTACTGACGTTAAAACGAATTTCGGTAGACTTCATCATTTCAAAGCCATCAAATTCACCCTCCGTTGGCGCAATTGTAAATAACACGCTATTGCCTGCAAGGTGAGACGTTAGTGTTGTTTGAACACCCTTTCCATAACGATATGCTTCAGTCTTTCCGTCGTCGTCATATTCAACAAAGCTGGAATTTCCGTAGGGATAAACCTCATAGATACGTTGATCTGTTTTGATTTCCTGCACGTTATTGTTCGGATGGGTTACCGGAATAATAGCACCATTTTTAACAAAAACGGGCAGTTTCCAAATGGGAGCGTCAAAATTATTGATGATACGCCCACCTGCATACTTCTCACCGGTAAAATAGTCTATCCATTCACCATCTGGCAGGTAGATACCATTGCGGATATCATTTCCGTTATCATCAACATGAGTTTCCTGATAAATTGGTGCTACAAGAAAACTAGGACCATATAAGTATTGATATTGAGTAGCTTTGCCGAGCGTAAAGCTGTTTGCCTGCTCCAAAAATATGGCACGAATGATGGGCAGTCCATCGATAGCTTGTCTGGCGACGCTATAACTATAGGGAACCAATTGTGACTTTAATTTGAGATACAAACGGTTGATCGACGTAGCGGGCTCACCTAAAGCATGTGGGTATTTCTCATTTGAACCCCAACCATCCATATTCAGTTCCATCGGCGTCCAGGTTTTCCACTGGAAATCACGAATATTAACTTTAAAATTTTTCCCACCAAAGATTCCGTCCATATCGGAGGTAATATTAGGCTGGCCTGAAAGCCCAGACCCGATGTAAGTAGGTATATGGAATCGAATGTACTCCCATACACCGCCCGTTTGGTCACCCGACCAGATAGTAGCATAGCGTTGTGTGCCTGCCCAGCCATCCAATGAAATAATAAATGGACGCGCATTGTTTCCATAATAAGGCATGGTATGCCCGACGTCAGCGACTCCATTGAGGCCAAAAGAATATCCGGGGCCAACCCAGGCAACATCCGTTTTTAGAACCCTGACACCCGCATCCCGCACTTCTTTTACGATATCCCGTTGCAGTAATGCACTTATACTATCTTTGGGATGGAGATCTGACTGTGTCCATAAACCGATTTCGACACCATTTTTACGTGCATAATCGCCAAATTCCTTCAAATTACCGATATTTCCATCTAAGGTTTCCGTTTGTCCATAACCAGCACCATAACCGTCATTCGGAAGGATCCAACCCAAAGGCATATCATGTACCTTATAGCGGTCGATCACGGCGCGTGCTGAAAATTGATAATTGTTTTTCTCCCCGTTCAGGGATTCTTTGATTCCGCCGTTGTCCTTTTGGCTTTCTTTATAACGCTTGCCATCTTCAAATAAAATCCCTTGCTCATCTTCCTTCCAGAAATCGCGATTATAGGCGTTAAGATGGCCTTCATATAATCCAAATTTCGGTAGAAGGATCGGCTTACCCGTCAATTGATAGAAATCATTCAGCAAAGATTTAGCGCCATCATTCACCATAAAAAAGACATCTAAATAGTCGGTATCATGTGTTAATTTTACCGTGCCTTTTGTTTTGGCTCCAAATGTATAATTTCCCTTTTTGAACGTATGCCACATCAAGCCATAACCTTTTGTAGACCAGTAAAAAGGCGTTGGGGAAGCTACACCACCATCTGTCCAGCTATTCTGGTTTTCAATGGCGATTGTGTTCCCCTTATGAGAAAAGCGTCCATTCTGTACACCACCTCCAAAGAAATATTCGTCTGCCTGTTCTTTCAATTCGAGACTGACTTGATGCTGATCAAAATTGATTGGCTTTAAGCTTTCAACGACTACCCTATTGTTTTTACGATTGAGGATACTAAACTGTGAAGTCTGCTTATCCATTGAAAAAAGGATATCTTTGGTGGAGATGCTTACCTTATTTCCTTCATCCTTGACCTCCAGTCCAGTGACAGTTTTGCGGGGCTGCTCTACGAGAATTTTTGCGGCGGGTTTTGCTTCAGGATCACGGATAATACCCCCATGAATATCTTGGAACATTCTAAAAATATGATCGCCATAGAAATCTAAAGTCAACCGTTGATTATTATCGTATACAATCTCTACTGTCGTTGGGTTAATTTTTTGAACGGTGCTAATCTTAGCCGTAGGATCAGCGCGATCTGTACTCAAATAATGGATTGTATTCGTTCGGGCTTCAAGCCTATTGGATTGAAAAATAAAAGGTGAAGCCAATCCTATTAGTAAACTGACCTGTGCTTTTGCGCGCCAAAAAGATATCTTCATGCGTATGATTTATAATGCATTAAATTAACTTAACAATAATACAATAGTAAATCGAAGTAAAAAAGCGATTATGAAATGCAAACGATTGTCCAATAATAATGTTGCGAGAAGGAGGAAATGTTGACAAACGAAAGAAGCCCTTGACT